>JASLEW010000307.1 GCA_030150965.1 Thermoanaerobaculia bacterium
CTTTCTCGCCGCGGCCGGCGCGCTGGCGCTGCCGGCCGGCGGTCCGGCGGCGAGAAAGAAGCCTGGCAAAAGGCGGCTGAGAAAAGGCGCCCGGTACACTATTAGTAGCAAGACGCGCCGGGACGGCCGCCGGTTACAGGCGCCGCCGATCCCCCGCCCATCTCACGCGCCGCCCGTCCGGGTGGGTGAGATGGGCGGGGATCTTTTCGCCCCGCCGCCTTCACTCGCGGCTCAGCTGGGAAGGATCGTGCACCACGATCTCCGGCGCGCCCTTGTAGAGCTTGATCCTGCCGTTCACGCACACCTTCCCCTGCCCGTAGGCCGCCTCCGGCGCCTCCTTGAACTTCCCCCGGTCCTCGTCCCAGATCACCACCCGGAACACCGAGGCCGGATAGGGCTTCTCGAAGTCGAGGAAGGTCGGCTTGCCGTGGGTGCGCACGGCATACTTGGAGCCGGCGACCGTGCCGCACACGCGCGCATCCTCGTTGGCGTGCCGCGCGGCATCGGCCGCGGCGATCCGCACGGCCGGCGCGGCAGCCGGGGCGGCTGAGGGCGCGGCGTACCCGGCCGGCGGAGCGGTGAGCGCCGGCGCCGGGGACGGGGCCGCCAGCAGCAGGGCGAAGGTCAGGGCGCAGCCGGCAAGCGCCGCCCGCAGTCGGGACTGAGTGCTCATCACGATCTCCTTTTGTCCTGGTTCAGGTGCCGGAACCATCAGCTGCGATGGCTTCTTCAAGATGATCTCGGGTTTTCCGTTGTAGGGCGAGATGAGCCCCTGCAAGCAGACCCGCCGGCGGAGCAGCTCCGCTTGAAGGTCCTCCGCGAAAAGCTTCCGGTCGGTACCCCAGATGACGCCGGTGAGGTCCTGCTCAGGGAATGCCTTGCCCAGCTCGATGAAGGTGGGCTTGCTGGGCAACTCCTCGTGACTCTTGACCTCCACGACCTCGCCGCAGACGGTGGCCGTCTGCCCCAGGTGCCGCGCCGCGTCCTCGGCTTCGAGGACCTCGCCGCCAACCGGCGCCAGCCGTCCTCGTTCCAGCAAGTGCCGGCCCCAGAGCAGGGCCGAGGCGAGCGCCAGCGTACCCGCGAGAAGCAGGAGCTTCGCCCGGCGGCGGAGCGGCCGGCGGCTCCTGGAGAGGGCCTGGCTGGCGGTCAGAGCTGCCGAAGGGGCCGGAGGGGCGGCAGGAGGCAGGGCGGACGCCGCCGTCGAGGCGGCGGCGGGCCTCAGGATGTGGCCATCCGGAGTGCTCATGTAGAGCACCGGCGTGGCCCATTCCCAGGAGCCGTCGCACTTCGTCATGACGGCATAACGGCCCCTTGCCGCCGCGGCGTCCACCGGCGCGCCGGCCGCGAGCTCGGTGTAGAAGCGCCCGCTGAAGGCCAACGCCGCCCGGTCGGAGATGGGCCGGCGCATGGCGACCACCGCCGGGATCTGCCCCAGAAGGAGGGCGGCGGCCACCCCGGCAAACGGATCGTGCTCCGGAGCGCGCGGCATCGCGGCGGTGGAACAGGCATTGAGCACCACCAGCCGCAGGCTGGGGCACCCTCTCACCGTGGCGCAGAAGACGGTACCGTTGACCGCGGCCTCGCCTCCCTGTTCGTCCTCGAGCAGCAGGCGGCCCTCGCCGGCCGCGGCGTCGAAGGCTCCATGTCCCATGAAATGCAGCACGTGGAACCTCCCCTGCATCAGCTTCTCGCCCAGGCTGTCGAGCGTCGCGTGGTCGAGCGTTTCGACCTCGGCCCCCTCCTCGCCCTGCCAGGCCGCCACCAGGCGCGCTCGTTCCCGTTCCAGGTCGAGGCACGAGGCCGCCGCCGGCTGCGCCGTGACGGCGAGGATGCGGAGCGCGGAGCCCAGGGGAGCGGGCGGCCGGAAGCCGGCCACCTCCAGGTAGCGCACCACCGGCGTGGCGGGGTTCTGCGCGAGGAAACTCCCCGTCTTCGGCTCCCGCATCAGCTCCCATGGCAGCGCGCTGATCTCCGCCAGGTCCGGCAGGTCCGGCTCGAAGAGCAGGCGGATGCTCAGGCTGCTTTCGGGATCAGCGGCCACGAAGCTGAAGAGGCCGTAGAAGGCGTGGGCCACCTCGCCGGCAAAAAGCATCTTGAACAACCAGTCACCGATCTCTTTCGGCGGCAGGACCGCGCCAGCTTCCGCGCCCGGCCGGCCCAGGTCGCGGACGCCCGCGGAGCCGTGCGGCGCCGCTCCCCGGACCGCGGCCTCGGCGCTCAGGATGACCAGCCGCAGCTGCTCCCGGGTGTAGGTGAACTGCTCATGGGACGCCCCGGCACCGACCCGGTTGTTGAACGTGACCCGGACCCCGCAACGTCCTGGGCCGGCGCCCGACAGGCGGAGCGTGAGCTGCTCGGAGCGGGGTTCCCCGCCAGCCACGGGACTCCGGGGCGTGCTCATCGGTCGCCTCCATTCCCTGATCGGCCCTGATCGGCCACGCCTGGCGCCTGCCTGAAGAGGACACCGTGCAGCCTGCCTTGTGTACTGTGCACTGATGGCCGGTGGCGGCGAGATCGGCGGGGCCCGGCCTGAACTCGACGCCGGAGGCTTCATGGCGCTTCCAGCCGGGGACGGCCAGGGGCCGAAGGCTCGGGAAGCATGGGCCGGCACGGGGCCTGGCGTCGTCAGGCGGGGGGCGGCGAGCCGCCGGGCAGGACCCGGTTGGGCCGGCGCGGGGCGCGGCTGCCTTCCACGGCGTCGGCCGTGCCGCAGGCGAGGCGGGCGCCGGCGTTGCCGTCGGGCTGGGTGGTGCAGTCGTCGGCGGCGGCGTGGAGGATCACCGCCTTGCCGCTCAGCGAGTGGTCGCCCGCAAGCGACAGTGCCTTGCTGGCAAGCTCCAGGTGGCCGGTGCCGTCGGCCTGGACCTCGATGTTGCCGAGGTCCCCGGCATGGCTCTTGGCGCTTCCCGGGCAGCCGTGCGGCGTGCCGCCGGGATTGAAGTCGCCGCCGGCGCTGGCGAAGTGCTGCTTGCCCGCCGGGTCGGCCAGGCACTCCCCCTTCTCGTGCAGATGGAGGGCGTAGAGGCCAGGCTTGGCGAGGCCGCTGACGTCGGCAATGACCTGCACCGCGCCGCCGCGCGCATAGAAGAGCACCGTGCCGTCCACCTGCGGCCCGCCCGGCGCCGCCTGCAGCACCGCCAGCGCGCTCGGCCCGCTCCGCTCCTGGCCGCCCCCGCTGTCGCCTCCCCTGGCTCCCCCGCCGCGCCGTCCCATACCGCCGCCGCCAAAGCCACCCCCCGGCGGCTGCGCCCAGAGCGGCAGCCAGTGGAAGGCAGCCGTAGCAGCCAGTCCCAAAGCCGCCACCGCCACGAAGCGCCACCTGACCCCGTTCATCGTCGGTCCTCCTTCAACCATGGCGACGCCGGACAGACACCGCGTTACCACGCTCGACCAGCACCTGCGCTCCCAGCCAGGACTTCATCAACGGACCCGGATGCGTTGATGAGATTTCTTATATGCTGTCAGCGTCTTTGGGGCCGGCTCACAGTGCTTGCTTGGACGGCCTCGACGTGTGACTCTACTCCAGTTCGCACGGAGAGCTCCTATGAATTGCCACCAGTTCCGGCAGACCACGGTCGCGCTCACCACGCTCCTTTTCGCCTCCTTGCCGCCTTCCCCGGGGGCCCTTGCTCAACGTGATGCCGCCAGACCGCAGCCGCAGGACATCGGCGCATTGCCGGGCCATCTGCCCAAAGCTCACTTCGCGCCACGCGGGATGTCCGGCTCGGCGGCCTACCCGATCTGGATCGACGCGTCTCTGCTGCTCAACGGCGACGGCAGTGTCAACACGGGTCTCGTCCCGCCGGATGCGGTACCGGATGTGAAGGCGATCTTGGCAAGGGCATCCACGGGGGGATGCGTGCAGATCGGAGCCTTCTTCGAGGATCTGGTCAACCCGCCGGAGCGCAACAGTATCGAGCAGGCCGTTCGATCCTCGCGCCTGGTCATTCTCGGCAAGGTGACCGAAAGGAGCTTCGGCATGTCCGGTCCAATCCCCGGGCAGCTGCTCAGGGTTGTACCGGAGGAGGTCTTCAAGGGGCAGTCCCGAAGCGTTCCTGCCTACTTCGTCTTCATGCCCGTCGGTACCTTCCAGATCGGAAGCGCCACCGTATGCAAGACCGACAGCCGCTATGCCGCTCCGCCGGCGGTGGGCGATCATGTCCTGCTCTTTGGGCCCGAGGAGCCAAGCTGCCGCGACTGCAGGGACGAGCCCTACCTCGAAGTCGGCGACGATGGGGGCATCATCACCTTTCACGATGACCAAGCGCCAAGCCTGCCTCAGCGCTATCGCGGTGCCCCTGGCCCGAAGCCTCGCCCGGCAAGCCCCGAGGAGCTCGTCGCCAGGGTACGCGCCGCGGCCAAAGGGAACCGGTGACGTGCTCGCTCTCGCCGCGCTCGTCCTAGTAACCGCCACGGCGCAGGAGCCCGATGCCTCGACCAATGTCGCAGGCGAAGCCGCCGGCAGCGCCTGTGTGGCCGGCGGAGCTGCCACCCACGCCACCTCCGGTTCAATGCCCGGTCAACTGTGTCAACGGCTGTGTGATCAATAACGTCTGCGCCTGCCCGGCGGATTGTCCGGATGCCTGCAACTCGAACGGCCTCTGCAAGGCTGGCGGAGGTGGCGATTGCGAAACCAACCCCGACGACTGCCAGCCGCAGGACGACGGTGGTCTGGTGATCCTGCCCATTCCGCCGCTGCGCCGGTCATTCTGAAGCTCGTCACCGCCGGGTCCAGAAGGTCACTCCGGCCTCGGCGAAGGCTGGCTTGAAGGTCTCCTCCAGGTAGGTCCAGAGCAGCGGCGCACGTTGGGGGTTGGGGACGCCGTCGATGGCGGTGAAACGGTCGGGGAAGCCGACCAGGACGGCGCGGACGGAGGGATCGCGGCGCAGGGTGGCGATCACCTCGCGCTGCGCGGCGGGGCTCTCGAGGAAGGGGATCTCCACGTGGCGGATGGGACAGCGCCGGTCGAGGAGGTAGTAGAGCGCCGGGTGATTGGTGAAATCGAGCCAGGTCTCTCCCGGCCGCAAGCGGGCCGAGGCGAACCGGGCGGCCGCTTCGATGGGGCGCTCCAGGGCGGCATCGATCCAGACGCCGCGGCCGCGCGGGATCCCGGCGAGCTCGCCGATCTCGCCGATCTCGACCATGCCGGCCGGCGGCCCCGCCGCGTGGGCGGTGCGCAGCGGCGCCGCCAGCGCCAGGAGATGATGCAGCGGATGGGCCAGCCAGAGCAGGCCCAGGGACAGCGCCACCGCGAGGCCGCGCAGCGGCGCCGCCCGGGCGCGCGCGAGGAGCCACAGCACGCCGACCAGGAAGGCCGCCATGGCGTAGTTGGCGTAGAAGTGGCGGCGCTCGGCGTAGGAGGCGCCGGCGACGGCGATCCATAGCCCGACCAGCCAGACGCCGTCGCCCATCGGTGCGGATCGCGCGGTCGGCAGGGGACGCCCGCTCCCCGCGGCCGGCGCAGACAACGCCGCCGGCGTGGGCCGCTCGGTCCCCGCGGCCGGCAGGGACAGTGCGGCAGGTGCGGGCCGCGGCCCGCGGGCCAGCGCCGCAGCCGTCAGGACGACGGCTGACAGCCAGAGCAGCACCCGCAGGCAGTCGGGCTCCTGCCAGGTCCCCGGGGCGCCGGCGAGGGTGCGCAGGCAGCCGGGAACGGCGAGCGGCCCGAGAATGTAGGCCCTGCCGCTCGGAAAGATCTCGCCGAAGGTGACGCGCAGGAAGGCGCCGGCAAAGCCCAGCGCCGCGAAGAGGCCCAGGATCGTCGCCGCCGCCGCGCCGGCACCGACGGCGAGCGCGGCCAGCGCCCGGCCCCGGCGCTCCAGGCGCAGGGCGGCCACCGCCGCGACCGCCGCCGAGTAGCCGGCGAAGTCGGGGGAGACGCAGAACGCCACGGCGGCGAGGACGCCGCTCGCCGCC
>JASLEW010000310.1 GCA_030150965.1 Thermoanaerobaculia bacterium
CGCCTGGAGCCGGGCAGCGCGCTCTACAATGTGGCGGCCGCGGTGCGGCTGCGGGGAGAGCTGAACCGCGGGGCGCTGGCCGCGGCGTGGAGCGAGATCGTGCGCCGGCACGAGGTGCTGCGGACGCGGTTCCTGGCGGAGGCCGGCGAGCCGCGCCAGGTGGTCGGGCCGGCCGGGGCGCTGGCGCTGCCGGTGGCCGATCTGACGCGGCTGCCGGCCGGGTTGAGGCAGCAGGAGGAGGAGCGGCTGACCCGGGAGGAGGCGCGCGCCCCCTTCGACCTGGCGGCGGCAGGGCCGCGTGCTCCGGCGGCTGCCGGCCGGCCGGGCCGGCCGCGCGGCCTGCTGCGGGTGACGCTCCTGGCGCTGGCGGCGGCGGAGCAGGTGGCGCTGGTGACGCTGCATCACATCGCCAGCGACGGCTGGTCGGTCGGGGTGCTGACGCGCGAGCTGGGGGCGCTCTACACGGCCTTCGCGCGGGGCCTGCCGAGCCCGCTGCCGGAGCTTGGGATCCAGTACGCGGACTTCGCCGCCTGGCAGCGGGAGCGGCTCTCGGGCGAGCGCCTGGAGACGGAGCTGTCCTTCTGGCGGGCGCGCCTGGCGGGAGCGCCGGGAAACCTCGACCTGCCGGTCGATCATCCGCGTCCCGAGGTGGCGAGCCACCTTGGGGCCACGCTCCCGCTGACGCTCTGCCATCGCGATGGCGGCGGCGGAGACGGCGGGAATGCCGGCGGCGGCGCCGCCGGCGGCCGTGGGGATGCCGGCGCCACCGGCGCCTCCGGCGGCTCCGGAGGCATGGGCGAGCGCGGTGGCATCGAGGCGCTGGACGCTCTCCAGGCGCTCTCGCGGCGGCACGGGGCGACGCTGTTCATGACCCTCCTGGCCGGCTTCGCCGCGCTGCTGGGGCGCCTCGGCGGGCGGGAGGAGCTGGTGGTGGGCACCGCGGTCGCCGGGCGCACGCGGGCCGAGACCGAGCCGCTGATCGGCTTCTTCGTCAACACCCTGCCGTTGCGGGTGGACCTTGCCGGCGATCCCGGGTTCGCGTCTCTGCTCGGGCAGGTGCGGGAGACGACGCTCGCCGCCTACGCCCACCAGGAGCTGCCCTTCGAGCGCCTGGTCGAGGAGCTGGTGCCGGCGCGCGACGCCAGCCGTCCGCCGCTGGTGCAGGTGATGCTGGTGCTGCAGAACGCCCCTCCGGGCGCGCTGTCGCTGCCGGGGCTGGAGCTGCACGCGCTGCCCGTGGGGACGGGGACGGCGAAGTTCGAGCTGACCCTGGCGCTGACCGAGACGGCGCAGGGCCTCGCCGGCGAGATCGAGTACCGCCGCGACCTGTTCGACGCGGCGACGATCGGCCGGCTGGCGGCAGGCTACGCGCGGCTGCTGGCCGGGGCGACGGCGGAGCCGCGCCGGCGGTTGTCGGAGCTGCCGCTGCTGGGCGCGGCCGAGCGCCGGCAGGCGCTGCAGGAGCCCGGCGCGCCCTCCGCGGGGGTGGCCGGCGCGCGGCCGGAGGCGCCGGCGATCCTTCTCGAGGACGAGGCCTGGAGCTGCCGCCGGTTGAATTCGGCGTCGAACCGCCTGGCGCGCCAGCTCCGGGCGCTGGGCGTCACGCCGCAGGTGCTGGTGCGCCGGGAGGCGGGCGGGGCGATCGAGATTCTCGGCCGCCTCGCTCCGATCGTCCCGATCGGCCCGATGGATCGCCACGACTTGACCACGGGGCGCACATAATAAATGCGCACAGGTGGATGTGAGCCGGGAACTCTCAGTGGGTAGAACAGGAATCGAGGACAGCCCCGGCCCTGCTGCGCTCGATGCGCTCGCGGCGATCACCGCGCCCGGCAGCGCGCCGATCCCCCGGCACCCGCGGTACCCGGGGAGCCAGGGCGCCTCCTGGCCGCTCTCCTTCGTCCAGCAGCGCCTCTGGTTCCTGCATCGGCTCAACCCCCGGGCCAGAGGCCATGGCATCGCCGGCGGCGTCCGCCTGCTGGGGCCGCTGCGGGCGGCGGCCCTGCACCGCGGTCTGGCCGAGATCCTGTTGCGCCACCGGGTCCTCTCGGCGCGCTTCCGCAGCCATCTGGGAGAGCCGCTGCAGGAGGTCGATCCCGGGACCGCCCCGGCGCTGCCGGCGCTGCTGGAGATCGACCTCCGCCGGCTGCCGGCGGGCGCCCGCCAGGCGCAGGCCGCGCGCATCTCCCGGCAGCTGGCCGCCCGGCCCTTCGACCTCGAGCGCGGCCGGCTCCTGCACGCCGCGCTGCTCCGCACCGGCGACACCGACCACGCCCTGTTGCTCCACGTCCATCGGATCGCCTGCGACGGCTTCTCGCTGGACATCTTCTGGCGCGAGCTGGCGGCGCTCTACGGGGTTTTCGCCGCCGGCGCCGCGAGCGCACCCGGCGCGGCCGGCGCCGCCGGCGGTCCGCCGCCGCTGCCCGAGCTGCCCATTCAGTACGGCGACTTCGCGGCCTGGCAGCGCGAGCAGCTGGCGGGCGAGCGGCTCGAACGCTCGCTCGCCTACTGGCGCGAGCTGCACCGCGAGGCGGTCACGCTCATCCTGCCCACCTGCCGGCGGCGGCCCGCGGTCCCGACGCAGCGCGGCGAGCGCCACCGCCTGACGCTCGCCGCATCGACGGTCGAGGCGCTGCGGCGGCACGGAGAGGAGGAGGGCGCCACCCTGTCCATGACGCTGCTCGCCGCCTGGAGCGCTCTGCTCGCACGCGTTGCCCGCGCCGATGCCGGCGAGAGCCTGGTGGTGGGCATTCCCATCGCCAACCGCGGCCGGGCGGAGACGCGGGGCCTCATCGGCCCCCTGGCCGACACCCTGGCGTTGCGCCTCGACTGTGCCGGGGACCCGAGCCTGCGCCAGCTGCTGGGGCGGGTGCGCCAGGCTTCGCTCGCCGCCTTCGAGCACCGGGACCTGCCCTTCGCCAGGTTGGTCGAGGAGCTGCGTCACGAGCGCGACCTGAGCCGCGCGCCGGTGTTCCAGGTGCTGTTCAGCCTGGAGAGCAGCGCCTTCTTCGGGGCCGAGGCGGCCGGGCTGTCGTTCCAGCCCCTGGCGGTGGCGCCCGGCACCGCGCGGCTCGACCTGGCGCTCGAGCTGTTCGACCGCGGCGGCGCGGTGACCGGCTGGATCGAGTACAACGCCGATGTCTTCACCGCCGCGGCGTGCGGCCGGCTGGCGGCGCAGTACGCGGCCCTGCTCGACGGCTTCGCCGCGGCGCCGGAGCGCCGCCTCTCCGACGCCGAGCTGCTCGACGCGGCGCAGCGCCACCAGCTGCTGCGGGAGTGGACCGATGCCACCGCCCGGCCGGCCCTCGACGTCTCGCTGCGCTTCCGCGCCCAGGTCGCCGCGCGGCCGGACGCCGAGGCGGTGACCTCCTGGCGGGGGGAGGAGGCCGAGCGGCTGACCTACGCCGAGCTGGGCGCCCGCGCCTTCGACCTGGCGGCGCGCCTGCGCCGCCTCGGCATCGGGCCGGAGGCGCGGGTCGCCCTGTGCCTGGAGCGCTCGGCGGAGCTGGTCTGGTGCATCCTGGCGGTGCTGGAGGCCGGCGGCACCTACGTGCCGCTCGACCCCGCCGATCCGCCGGAGCGTCTCGCCCTGCTGCTGCGGGAGTGCGGCGCGCGCGTGCTGATCATCCAGCCGGCGCTCTCGGCGCGGCTGCCGGCGCCAGGCGGCTGCACGACGCTGGTGGTCGGCGGGGAGCTGCCGCGGCCGGGGAGCGCTCTGGCCGGGAGCGGGGCGGCGCCGATCGCTCCGGCGGTGCCGACCGAGCCGGCGACACGGATCGCTCCGCTGCCGCCGCTGCCGCCGCTGGCCCCGGCGGCCCCGATGGCGCCCATGGCTTCGACGATGCCGACGGAGCCGACGGCGTGGACGGCTCCGCCGGCGCCGCTGGCCCCGGCGGTGCCGATGGCCCCGAGGATGGCGGGCGCCAGGGCCCGCCGGCTGGCGCCGCCGCCGGCGGGCTACGCCGCCGATTCGGCGGCCTACCTGATCCACACCTCCGGCTCGACCGGGCGCCCCAAGGGGGTGGTGGTGACGCGCGGCAACCTGGCGCGGCTGCTCGCCGCGGATGCCGGCGAGCTGGCGATGGGCGCCGAGGACGTGTGGACCCTGTTCTTCTCCTACGCCTTCGATTTCTCGGTGTGGGAGCTGTGGGGCGCCCTGGCGCACGGCGGCCGGCTGGTGGTCGTCCCGCCGGCGATCCGCCGCTCGCCCCGCGACCTGGCCGAGCTGCTGGTGCGCGAGCGGGTGACGGTGCTCAACCAGACCCCTGGAGCCTTCGGCCAGCTGGCGCTCGCGCCCTTGCGGCGCGGCTCCCTGCGCCTGGTCATCCTGGGCGGCGAGGCGGTCGACGTCGGCAGCCTGGGCTGGTGGTTCGACGCCTGCGGCGGCGAGGCGGCCGGCGAGCCTTGGCTCTACAACATGTACGGCATCACCGAGACGACCGTCCACGCCACCCTGCGGCGGCTGCGGCGCGCCGACCTGGCACCGCCGCACGGCAGCTGGATCGGCCGCCCGCTGCGGGACCTCGCGATCCACGTGCTCGACCACCGGCTCCAACCGGTGCCGATCGGCGTGCCCGGCGAGCTGTGCGTGGCGGGCGCCGGCGTGGCGCGCGGCTACCGCGGCATGCCCGACCTCACCGCCGAGCGCTTCGTGCCGCAAGCGCACGGCGGCGCGGCGGGATCGCGGCTCTACCGCAGCGGCGACCTCGGCCGCCACCTGCCGAACGGCGAGCTGGAGTACCTGGGCCGCATCGACCGCCAGGTGAAGGTGCGCGGGCACCGGGTGGAGCTGGGCGAGATCGAGGCGGCGCTGCTGCGCCACCCGCGAGTGCGGCAGGCCGCGGTCCTGCTCTGGCAGCCCGCCCCCGGCGAGCACCGGCTGGTCGCCTACGTGGCGGCGGAGGGCGGGCCGCTGCCGGCCTGGGAGCTGCGCGCCCACCTCGCCGCCCGGCTGCCGGAGCCGATGGTGCCGGCGGACTTCGCCCTGCTGCCGGCGCTGCCGGTGACCGCCGGCGGCAAGGTGGACCGCCGGGCGCTGCCCGCCTGGGAGAGCCGGCGGCCGCAGCTCGCCACCCCGTTCGAGCCGCCGCGCGGCGCGCTGGAGCAGACCCTGGCGGCGCTCTGGGGCGAGCACCTGCAGCTGCCCAGGGTCGGCATCCACGACAACTTCTTCGAGCTCGGCGGCCACTCCCTGCTGCTGGTCAAGCTGCATGCCAGCGTGGAGGCCACGCTGCGCCAGGAGATCCCGCTGCTGACGCTGTTCCGCTATCCGACCATCGCCGGGCTCGCCGCCCACCTGCGGCGCGACGAGGCTCCCTCCGCGCCGGTGGCCGCGAGGGCGGTGGAGCGGGCGCAGGCGCGCCTGGAGCGCACCTCCCGGCGGGATCGCCGGGATCGTCAGGATCGGCGGGAACGCCCGGATGGCGGCGATCACCGCGCTGCGCGCGATCACCGCGACGGCCCCGACGGCTCTGAGGGTCGCGATGGCCCCACCGGCCCTGAGGGTCGCGATGGAGCCGCCGGCCCTGAGGGTCGCGATTGCCCTGATGGTCGCGATGGAGCCGATGGCCCTGAGGGTCGCGATGGCCCCGCCCGCCGTTCAACCGCCGCGGCGGCCGCCGCCGATCCCGGACGGGAGACGCCATGACCGGGGAAGCGCGGCGGTCGCTCTCCTACGGCCAGCGGGCGCTGTGGTTCCTGCAGCATCTGGCGCCGCACAGCGCCGCCTACAACGTGATCGTTCCGGCGCGCCTGCGCTCGCCGCTCGACACCGGCGCGATGGTGCGCGCCTGCACCGCCCTCATGGCGCGCCATGCCGCCCTGCGCACCCTCTTCCCGGCGCCGGGCGGCGCGCCGGTGCGGGCGGTGCAGACGGCCGCCGCGCCGGAGACCGAGGTGATCGACGCCGCCGGCTGGGACGACCGCCAGGCCGGCGAATGGCTGGCGGCCCGCGCCCACCGCCCCTTCGACCTCGAACGCGGGCCGCTGGTGCGCCTGCATCTGCTCACCCTGGGCGCCGCCGACCACCTCATGCTGCTGCTCCTCCATCACATCCTGGTGGACTTCGCCTCGGTGTCGCAGCTGGTCGGCGAGCTGGGCGAGCTCTACGCCGCCGAGCGCGATGGTGGGGACGGCGGCGCCGCCCTGCTGCCGCCGGCCGCCGCGAGCTACGACGATTTCGTGCGCTGGCAGGCCGAGCTGCTCGCCGGGCCCGAGGGAGAGCGGTTGTGGAACCACTGGCGCCGGAGGTTGCAGGACGCACCGCCCCTGGACCTGGCCACCGATTTCCCGCGGCCCCCGGCCCAGGGCTTCCGCGGCGCCACCCATACCGCCCAACTGGACGCGGGCCTGCACGGCGCGCTGAGAAGCCTGGCGCGCGGCGAGGAGACGAGCCTCGGCGCCCTGCTGCTGGCGGCGCTCTTCGTCCTGCTCCACGCGAGGAGCGGTCAGGAGGACATCGCGGTGGGATGGCCGGCGCCGGGGCGGGGACGGCCGGAGCTGGAGCAGGTGGTGGGCTACTTCGTCAATCCGGTCGTGGTGCGCGCCCGGGTCGCGCCGGAGCGCTCCTTCCGCCAGCTGCTGGCGCAGGTGAGCGGGGCGCTGACCGAAGCGCTGGCGCACCAGGACTACCCCTTCCCGCTGCTGGTGGAGCGGCTGCAACCGCGGCGCGCCCCCGGCCAGTCGCCGCTCTTCCAGGTGCTGTGCGTCCTCTACGAGGGCGGCCAGGAGCGCCTCTCGCGCCTGCTCCAGGGCGTTCCGGGCGAAGCGCTCGCGGTCGGCGGGCTACAGCTCGAAGCCCATCCCCTGCGCGGGCAGGCGGCGATGCTCGACCTCAGCCTGATCGCCGCCGCGGCCGGCGGCTCGCTGTCGCTCGGCTGGCAGTACGACACCGCGCTGTTCGCCGCCGCGACGGTGGCGGCGCTGTCCGGCCGCTATGCGGCGCTGCTCGCCCGGGTCGCCGGCGACCCCGACGTCCAGGTCGTCGAGCTGATCGCCGCCGGCGATCTCGGAGCCCTGGGAGCCAGTGGAGCCCTGGTGGCCAGGGGACCCACGGGAACCAGTGGAGACATAGGAGCCTATGGAGCCCTGGGAGCCAGTGGAGCTACGGGAACCAGTGGAGCCACGGGAACCAGGGGAGCCACGGGAACCAATGGAGACCTAGGAACCTATGGAGCCATGGGAGCCAGTGGGGCCACGGGAACCAGCGGAGACCTGGGAGCCAATGGGGCCATGGGAATCGGTGGAACCAGGGGAGATATGGAAGCCATTGGAGACATGGGAGAGACGGGAGACATGGAAGCCAGTGGCGTGAGTGGCCCCATGGGCGCCGGTGGCGCCGGAACCGTCGGGCCGCCGTGGGCCCAGGCCGGCGCGGCGCCGCTCGCCGCC
>JASLEW010000406.1 GCA_030150965.1 Thermoanaerobaculia bacterium
CAGGCCGCCGGGCGCGGGCAGCGCGGCCGGCACGGCGCGTCGCGGTCATCGACACCGAGAAGATCCTGCTCTCCTCCCAGGCCGGCAAGCGGGCGATCGCCGAGCTCAAGAAGATCCAGGAGCAGAAGGAGACCGAGCTGCGGGCCAAGCAGCAGGAGATCAAGGACCTCCAGGACAAGCTCAACCAGGGGCGCCTGTCGCTCGCCCAGGACAAGCTCGCCGAGATGGGCAAGCAGCTCGAGGACAAGGAGATCGCCCTCAAGCGCCTGTCCGACGACGCCTCGCGCGACCTCAACAAGAAGAAAGACGACCTCCTGGGGTCGATCGACGAGCGGGTCATGCCGGTGATCAACGCCCTCGGCAAGGAGCAGGGCTACACCATGATCTTCCGCAAGTTCGAGAGCGGCCTGATCTACGCCGACGACGCCATCGACATCACCCAGGCCGTCATCCAGCGCCTCGACGCCGCGGCGGCCAGCAAGTAGACCGTGGCCTACCGGCTGGGCGACCTCGCCACGCTGGTGGGGGGACGCGTCGAGGGCGATGCGGAGCGCAGCGTCGAATCGGTCCGGGCGCTGGAGGCGGCCGGTCCGCTCGACCTCTCCTTCGTCACCATGGCGCGCCACCGGGGGCGCGCGCTGGCCAGCGGCGCCGGCGCCATCCTGGTCGGCGAGGAGCTGGCGGCCGACCTCGGCGGCGGACGCAACCTCCTGGTGGTCGGCAACGCCGGCTACGCCCTGGCGCGCCTGCTCGCGGTCTTCCACCCGGCGGAGGCGCGCGAGCCCGGCGCCCATCCCACCGCCGTGGTCGAGCCCGGCGCGGTCGTCGATCCCACCGCCCACCTCGGCCCCTACGCGGTGATCGGTGCCGGCAGCAGCGTCGGCGCCGGCGCGGCGGTGCTGGCGCACGCGGTGGTCGGCCGGCGCTGTGCCATCGGCGAGCGGGCGCTCATCCACCCCCACGCCGTGCTCTACGACCGCACCGAGGTCGGCGCCGGCAGCATCGTGCATTCCGGCGCCGTGCTCGGCGCCGACGGCTTCGGCTACGCCACCCAGCGCGGCGTCCACCACAAGGTGCCGCAGGTGGGCAGGGTGGTGCTGGAGGACGAGGTCGAGGTGGGGGCCAACACCACCATCGACCGCGCCACCCTGGGCGAGACCCGCATCGGCGCCGGCACCAAGATCGACAACCAGGTGATGCTCGGCCACAACGTGCAGGTGGGACGCGGCTCCATCCTCTGCGCCCAGGTGGGCATCGCCGGCAGCACCAGGATCGGCGACGGCGTGGTGCTCGGGGCGCGCGTCGGCGCCGTCGATCACATCGAGATCGGCGACGGCGTGCAGGCGGCGGCGGGCACCGACCTGTTCGGGTCGCTGCCGGCCGGTGCGGTGGTGGGCGGCAGCCCGGCGCACGAGATCGGCCGCTGGCGGCGCCAGATGGTGCTGCTGTGGAAGCTCGACGAGATGTTCCGGCGCCTGCGGGCGATCGAGCGCCGCCTGCGCATCCGCGCCGCCGCCGGCGGCGGCCGCGATGCCGGCGCCGTGGACACCCTGGATTCCGAGGAGATGGGCGAGGAGGGATGACGTGAGCGAAGAGCCGACACCCGCCGGGGGCACCGGCGTCCGCGGCGCCGCCGACGCCACCGGCGCCGCGGCGGCAAGGGACGCCGCGCCGCCGTCCGCGGCGCCGCCGCTGGACATCGAGTGGATCATGCAGATGCTGCCGCACCGCTATCCGATGCTGCTGGTCGACCGCGTGCTCGAGAACGTCCCGCGCCAGCGCCTGGTGGCGATCAAGAACGTCACCATCAACGAGCCGTTCTTCGCCGGCCATTTCCCCGGCCGGCCGGTGATGCCGGGGGTGCTGGTGGTCGAGGCGATGGCCCAGGCGGGGGGGCTGCTGCTGCTGCAGGAGGTGCCGGACCGGACGGGCAAGCTCCTCTACTTCACCGGCATCTCGGAGGCCAAGTTCCGCCGGCCGGTGGTGCCGGGGGACCAGCTGCGCTTCGAGGTGGACGTGCTGCGCTACCGGACCCTGCACGCGAAGCTGGCCTGCAGGGCGCTGGTGGACGGCCAGCTCGCCGCCGAGGCGGTCCTGTCGTCGGTCATGGTGGACCGCTGAGATGGGCACCTTCGTCCATCCCCTGGCCTGCGTCGATCCCGAGGCCGTCCTCGGCGACGGCGTGCGGGTCGGCCCGTTCGCGGTCATCGGCGCCGGCGTCGAGATCGGCGACGACAGCGAGATCGGCGCCGCGGCGCAGATCCAGGGCCCGACCCGCATCGGCCGCGCCAACCGCATCTATCCGCAGACCGCCCTCGGCTTCGACCCGCAGGACCTCAAGTTCCGCGGCGAGCAGGTGCGGCTGGAGATCGGCGACCGCAACGTCCTGCGCGAGTTCTGCACCGTGTCGCGCGGCACGGTGGGGGGCGGCGGCGTCACCCGCATCGGCGACGACAACCTGCTGATGGCCTACGTCCACATCGCCCACGACTGCCAGGTGGGGAGCCGCACGGTGTTCGCCAACCTCGCCACCCTGGCCGGGCACGTCGAGGTGCAGGACGACGCCACCGTCGGCGCCTTCTGCACCATCCACCAGTTCGGCCGCATCGGGCGCCACGCCTACCTCGGCGCCTACACCGTCCTCGCGCTCGACGCGCTGCCCTTCGTCAAGACCGTCGGGGTCAAGCCGGCCACCTTCGGCATCAACACCATCGGCCTCAAGCGCAAGGGCTTCGACGACGCGCAGCTGGCCCGCCTCGGCAGGGCGGTGCGCCTGCTCACCCGCTCGCGGCTCAACACCCGGCAGGCGCTCGACCGCCTGCGCGCCGAGATGGCGGACGACCCCAACGTCGCGGCGCTCGTCGCCTTCGTCGAGAGCTCGCAA
>JASLEW010000449.1 GCA_030150965.1 Thermoanaerobaculia bacterium
TCTGCACGCCCTGCCGCTGGCGCAGCGCACCGCGGACATGCTGACGCTGCCGCCGGCGCCCGTGGGTCTCCGCCTGCTCGAGCCCGCGAGCTGGTTCGGGATCACCAGCCGCCGGTTCCTTCCGGCGGCGCTCAGCCCGGAGGCCTTCGGCGCCCCCTACGACGAGGCGGCGGCCGGCGCCGGCGACTGGCCGGACCTGCTCGGCGCCTATCCCGGGCTGGTGGCCCTGGCCGGCAGCGCCATCGCGCTCGCATCCTGGCGCACGCTGCGCCGCCGCCGTGCCGCCCTCCCGTGGCTCGGCTTCGCCGCCGCCGCGGTCCTGCTGGCGGCCGACTTCGCCCCCTTCGGCCTGCTCCGCCAGCACCTCGCCGTCCTGCGCCTGCCGGCGCTCGCCCGGCTGCTGCCGGTTGCCTGCCTGGCCCTGGCGGTGGGCGGGGGCTTCGGCATCGACCGGTTGCTCGGCCGGCGCGGATGGCCCCGGGCGTGGGCGGCCCGGCCGCCGGCGCCGCCGCCGCCGGCAATGCCGCCCATTCCGCCGGTGCGGCCGATGACGCCCATCCTGCCGGTGGCGCCGATCCCGCGAACGGCGCCCACCTCGCCGCCGGGATCGGCGGCCTCGCCCGCCTCGGCAGGGCCGGTCCGCCGGCACCTCCCCCCGCCCGGCGTCCTGGTGGGGTTGGGCCTGGCGGCGGCGGCGAGCCTAACGGTCGCGCGCTCGCCGCACGTGCTGCTGCTGTGGGGCATCCTGCTCGGCGCCGCGCTCCTGGCGCCGTGGCGGCGGCCGGTCGCCCTCGCCGCGCTGGCGCTGGCCCTGGCGTTGGACCTGGTGCCCTGGGGGCAGCGCCAGCTGCCGCGCGGCCAGGCGGCGCTGTTCTATCCCGCCAACAACCTGACCCGGCTGGTCGCGCGCGAGACCGGCGGCGGGGGCGGCGGGCTGGTGGGCTCCGTGCCGGCGGCGGGAGCGGCGGCGGCGCGCGCCGTCGGCATCCAGCGCCTGCTCTACCCGGGCCTCCTGGCGGTCTACGGCATCGCCGACGTGCGCGTCAACAACGTGATGGCGCCGGCGAGCTATCAGCGGGTGCTGCGCGACGCCTTCCATTTCGACCCGACGGTGACGCACTACTATTCGGACTTCGACCTGCCCGACCATCCGCTGCTGTCGTTCCTCGGCGTGCGCGTGGTGGTGGGCGACCTCTACCTGCCGCAGCCGCGCACCCTGGTGCCGGTGCCGGCGCCGCACCTGCTCCCCTTCCAGGTCTTCCGCAACCCGCGAGCCCTGCCGCGCTGGTTCGTGCCCGCGGGGATCGAGGTCATCGACCGCCGCGACCTCGACGATTGGATCGTCCACCTGGCCGATCCCGGCCGGGTGGCCCTCTTCGCCGACGAGGCCGCCCGCCTGCCGCCGGCCGCGGCATCGAGAACGGGTCTCCACCAGCCCCTCCCCGGCCAGGAGGCGCCCCGGCCGGCCGCCGCCCCTGGCCAGGTCTCCGCCGCTACCGTGGCGGCCTCGACCGCCGGACAGCCCTCCCCGGTCGGAAACGCCGGGAAAGCCCCCGGCGGCCCGGCCCCTCGGGAGGCCCCCGGCGGCCCGGCCCCTCGGGAGGCCCCCGGCGGCCCGGCCCCTCGGGACGCAGGAGTCGCCGCGGCGCCCCCACTCGCGGTATCGCCTGGATACGCCCTCCTGAGCGTGCCCGGTGACGGCCCGCGCCTGCTCGCGACCTCCTTCCCGGGACCCGGAGGCTGGCAGGCCCGCGCCGCCAACGCAAAGGAAGCCCGCCTCGACACCCTCACCGTCAACGGCGCCTTCCTCGGCGTCCTGGTGCCGGCTGGCGTGAGGCAGATCGCTCTGCGCTACCGCCCGCCCGGTCTCCTGACCGGCGCCCTCCTGGGCCTCCTGGCGCTCGCCGGAACTCTGGCCTGCATACTGGCGGATCGGCGGCCCCGGGCCCGGAGGGCAGCGCGACCAGGGCCGCGGACGACCGGCCCCTGCCGCATTCTCGGCGGCTGGTGGTGGCTCCGTTTGCTCCCTCGCCGGCGCTAAAAGGAGGTGCGAGCCGATGATCTCGCCCATCGCACGAACGCCTCCGAGCCCTTCCCGCGCCGCCGAGGGAGGCAAACGGAGCCACCGCTCGGCGGCCCGCAGGGGAGGATGGTGAGGAGGCTCACCGCCCGCGAAGCGCGAAGGAGCCACCGCTCGGCGGCCCGCAGGGGAGGATGGTGAGGAGGCTCACCGCCCGCGAAGCGGGTGGCTCACAGCCCGCGCAGCGCGAAGGCGTCATTCTCGCCACCCTGCACTAAAATGGGTTGATGGCCATGCCCCTCAGAGACCGGCCCGCCGCCGCCTCCCGCCAGGTCCTCGCCAGCGCCTGCCCGCTCGACTGCCCGGATGCCTGCAGCCTGGCGGTCGAGGTTGAGAACGGGCGGGTGGTCAAGCTCGACGGCGACCGGCGCAACCCGCTCACCGCGGGCTTCATCTGCGCGAAAGTGCGGCGCTGGCCGGAGCACCTCTACGGCGAGGCGCGCCTGCTGCACCCCGCGGTGCGCCGGGGAGCCAAGGGCGAGGGGCGCTTCGCCCGCATCTCCTGGGACGAGGCCCTGGGCCTGGCGGCCGAGCGCCTGCGCGACGCCCGCGACCGCCACGGCGGCGAGTCGATCCTGCCCTTCTCCTACGGCGGCTCGAACGGCCTCCTCACCCAGGACACCACCGACCTGCGCCTCTTCGTCCGCCTCGGCGCCTCCAACCTGGCGCGCACCGTCTGCGCCGCTCCCTCGGGCCGGGCAGCCACCGGCCTCTACGGCAAGATGCCGGGCGTGGCGCTGCCCGACTACGTGCACGCGCGCCTGATCGTGCTGTGGGGCGTCAATCCGTCCGTCTCCGGCATCCACCTGGTGCCCATCGTCCAGGAGGCGCAGCGGCGCGGGGCGCGCCTGGTGGTCATCGACCCGCGGCGCACGCCGCTCGCCAAGCGCGCCGACCTGCACCTGGCGCCCCGCCCCGGCACCGACCTGCCGCTGGCCCTGGCGGCGATCCGCTGGCTGTTCGAGAACGGGCGCGCCGACCACGACTTCCTGGCCGCCCACACCCACGGCGCGGAGGAGCTGCGGCGGCGCGCTCTCCCCTGGGACGTGGAGCGCGCGGCGGCGGTCTCCGGCGTGCCGGCGGCGGAGATCGAGCGCTTCGCCCGCCTCTATGCCGACAGCTCTCCGGCGGTGATCCGCACCGGCTGGGGCTTCGAGCGCAACCGCAACGGCGGCTCGGCGGTGGCGGCGGCGCTCGCCCTGCCGGCGGTGGGCGGCAAGTTCGGCGTGCGCGGCGGCGGCTATACGATGAGCAACTCCGGCGTCTGGCGCGCCGACAGCGCGGCGGCGGCGCTCGGTGCCACCGCGGCGGTCGCGGCGGGCGAGGCCGCCGCTCTTGCGGGAGTGCCGCCGGTCCGCACCGTCAACATGAACCTCCTCGGCGAGACGCTGCTCGCGGGCGACCCGGCGGTGCGGGTGCTGTTCGTCTACAACTGCAACCCGCTCGCGACCATGCCCGACCAGCGGCGGGTGCGCCAGGGGCTGCTGCGCGAGGACCTCTTCACCATCGTCTTCGACGCCGTGCACACCGACACCGCGCGCCACGCCGACCTGCTGCTGCCGGCCACCACCTTCCTGGAGCACGAGGAGCTGGTCAAGGGATACGGCGCGCTGATCGTCCACCGCGTGCGCCCGGTGATCGAGCCGGTGGGGGAGGCGCGCCCCAACTACCGGGTCTTCGGCGACCTCTGCCGGCGGCTCGGCCTGGCGCGGCCGGGCGATCCCGAGGGGGCCGCGGGGCTCGCCGCGGCGCTCCTGGGGGGCGCGAACGGCGCCGGCTCCGGGCGGGTGGCCGGCGGCGGCGAGGTCCCGGGCCAGGATGCGGGCGCCCCCGGCGCCGTCGGCGCCCTGGGCGCGACGGCGCGCATGCGGCGGGAGCTGGACGAGGACGGCATCGCCACGCCCCCCTGCGGCCCGAGCCCCATCCAGTTCGTGCACGCCTTCCCGCGCACCCCGGACGGCAAGGCCGACCTGGTGCCGGCGGCGCTCGACCGTGAGGCGCCCTCGGGGCTCTATGCCTACCGCGAGCTGCCGGACGGCGGTGCGGCCTATCCGCTGGCGCTGATCTCGCCCGCCACCGGGCGCACCATCAGCTCGACGCTCGGCGAGCTGCACCGCCGCCTGGTCGCCCTGGAGCTGCACCCGGGCGACGCGGCGCGCCGCGGTCTCGCCACCGGCGATGCGGTGCGGGTGTGGAACGACCTCGGCGAGGTGCGGACGACGCTCCTGGTCAATGCCGACCTCGCCCCCGGCGTGGCCCTCCTGCCCAAGGGCCTGTGGAGCCACAACACCCGCTCCGGCAGCACCGCCAACGCGCTCGCCCCGGCGTCGCTGGCCGACCTCGGCGGCGGCGCCTGCTTCAACGACGCCCGCGTCGAGGTGGAGCACGACCCGGGCGCGGCGGACACGGCCGGCCGCGGCGGTGCCGTGGCCCACGCGTCCCCCGCGCTGGCGCCGCCGGACCCGGACGGCTCAGGCGCGCCCGGCTCCTGACCCCCGAGGGAGCGGCCACGGCGTGGAGGAGGGACGGGGGCTTTTCGACGACCAGCCGGTCCCCGGCGACCGCGAGGGCCGCCCGCCGGACGGCGGTGGGCGCCAGGCCGCGGACGCGCCGCTGGCCGAGAGGATGCGGCCGCGCAGCCTCGACGAGGTGGTCGGGCATCCCGAGGTGGTGGGGCCGCGGGCCTTCCTGCGCCGGGCGATCGCCGCCGACCGCGTGCCGTCGCTCATCTTCTGGGGGCCGCCGGGCTCCGGCAAGACCTCGCTGGCGCGCCTGATCGCCGACGTCACCGCCGCGCGCTTCGTCCCCTTCTCGGCCGTCACCTCCGGCATCAAGGAGGTGCGCGAGGTGATGGGCGAGGCCGCCCGCCTGCGCCGTGCCCAGGGGCAGCGCACCCTGCTCTTCGTCGACGAGATCCACCGCTTCAACCGCGCGCAGCAGGACGCCTTCCTGCCCTACGTCGAGCGCGGCGACATCGTGCTGGTGGGCGCCACCACCGAGAACCCGAGCTTCGAGGTCAACGCCGCGCTGCTGTCGCGCTGCCGCGTCGTCGTGCTCGGAGCGCTTGCCGAAGGCGACCTGGTCCTGCTGTTGCGCCGCGCCCTGGACGACCGCGAGCGCGGCCTCGGCAACACCGCGGTGCAGGTGGAGGGCGGGGCCCTGGACGCCATCGCGCAGCTCGCCTCGGGCGACGCGCGCCGGGCGCTCAATCTGCTGGAGCTGGCGGTGGCCGACGCCGCCGAGGCGGCGGCGCCGCTCGACGCGGCGCGGGTGCGCGCCGTGGCGCAGCGCAAGACCCTGCTCTACGACAAGGCGGGCGAGGAGCACTTCAATCTCATCTCGGCGCTCCACAAGTCGCTGCGCGAGAGCGACCCGGACGCCGCCCTCTACTGGCTCGCCCGCATGCTCGCCGCCGGCGAGGACCCGCTCTACGTGGCGCGCCGCATGATCCGCTTCGCCAGCGAGGACGTCGGCCTGGCCGACCCGCGGGCGCTCACCCAGGCGCTCGCGGCGCGCGACGCCTACCACATCCTCGGCTCGCCGGAGGGGGAGCTGGCGCTGGCCCAGGCCACCGTGTACCTGGCGCTCGCCCCCAAGAGCAATGCCCTCTATGCTGGCTTCGGCGCCGCCCTGCGCACGGTCGAGGAGCGCCCGGCCGACCCGGTGCCGCTGGTCATCCGCAACGCGCCCACGCGCCTGATGAAGGGGCTTGGCTACGGCGCCGGCTACGTCTACGCCCCCGACACCGAGGAGGGGGTCGGCGGCCTCGACTGCCTGCCGGAGTCGCTCGCCGGCACCCGCTTCTACCAGCCGCAGGGCCGCGGCTTCGAGGAGGCGCTCAAGGTCCGCCTGGAGCGCTACCGCGCCCTGCGTGACGCGGCGCGGCGCCGGCAGGGCGGGGAGGGTTGAAGCGGGTCAGCTGCCGGCCGCCGCGGCGCTGGCGTCGAGGGCGGAGATGATCGAGGCCTTGCTCGGCAGCTCGCTGAGCACCAGGGCCTCGCGGCCGGGCCGGTAGAGCAGGTAGAAGGGGATGCCGCCGCGGCCGTGATCGGCCAGGAAGCGCCCGATCTCGTCGTTGTGGTTGGTCCAGTCGGCGCGCATCGGCAGCACGTGGTGGCTGGCGAAGGCCGCCGCCACCTCGGGCGTGTTGAGGATCAGGCGCTCGTTGACCTTGCAGGTGAAGCACCAGTCGGCGGTGACGTCCACGAAGACCAGCTGGCCGCGGGCGGCGGTGGCCTCGGCACGGCCGCGGTCGAAGGTCTCCCAGCCGATGAGGCCGCCCGGCTCCGCCCGGGCCGCGTACCGCGGGCCGGTGCCGCCGGTCCCCATCGCCGCCAGGACGATCGTCGCCAGGGCCGCCGCCGCCGTGGCCACGCCGGCGAGGCGCGCCGCCGGCCGGCCGCGCACGGCGTGGTGGTGCGCCCAGACGCAGAGCGCGATCAGCACCAGGCCCAGCTCGACCGCCGCCAGGCGCTCGGGGCTCACCTGGGCGGCGAGCACGTAGAGCAGCCAGACCACGGAGCACGAGAGGACGAAGCCGAGGATGCCGCGCAGCGTCTCCATCCAGGTGCCGGGGCGCGGCAGCAGCCGGGCGGCGGCCGGCGCCACCGCCAGGATCAGGTAGGGGAGCGCGAGGCCGACGCCGACGGCGGTGAAGATGGCGAAGATGATGCCGGCGGGCTGCCCCAGGGCGAAGCCGATGGCGGTGCCCAGGAAGGGCGCCGAGCAGGGCGTCGCCATCAGGGTGGCGAAGAGGCCGGAGCCGAAGTGGCCCGCGAGCCCCTCGCGCGCGCCGGCCCCGCCCAGCTGCGCCAGCGCCGGGGTCAGGGTGATCTCGAACAGGCCCCAGAGGTTGAGGCAGAAGAGGGTCATCACCACCAGCAGGAAGGTGACGAAACCCGGCCGCTGGAACTGGACCCCCCAGCCGACCGCGCTGCCGGCCGCCTTGGCGGCCACCGCCACCCCGGCCAGCGCCCAGAAGGAGAACAGGATGCCGGCGGCGGTGGCGAGCGCGCCGCGCATCACCTCGCGCCGCCCGTGGCCGGCGCTGCGCACCAGCCCGAACACCTTGAGCGACAGCACCGGCAGCACGCAGGGCATGGCGTTGAGGATCAGCCCGCCCAGGACCGCCACCAGCAGCATCAGCGCCAGGCTGCCGGCCTCGCGCGGCCGAGCCGGCGCCGGCTGCCGCCCCTCGTTGCCGCTGCCGCCGGTGGCCGCCGCTCCGGCCGCCGCAGCATCCCCGCCGGCCGTCCCGTTGCCGCCGGTCGCCGAGGCGCCAGGGCTGAGCGGCACGGTGGAGCGGTGACCCGAGGGGGTGGCCGGTGCGGCGGAGGCCGGGGAGAGGGAGGCGCCGGCCGCCGGGGCGCCCGCCTCGGCGCCGGTCCTGACGGCGGTTGCACCTCGCGCTGTCTCTCCTGGAGCGGTGCCTCCGCTGCCCGCCGCCACGCCCGCGCCCGCCGCGGCGCCCCCGGATCCCGCCGCGGCGGGGCCGGCCGCGCGCGCCACGACGCTCAGCGTCAGGCGCGACTGCACGGTGACCGGCGGCAGGCACTGCGAGTCGTTGCACGCCTGGTACTGCAGGCGGGCGGTGAGCGGGTAGCTGCCCGGCCGCGCGCCGGCAGGCACCGGCTGCCGCACCTTGACCACCACGTCGCCGTCGTAGACCGAGAGCGGCACCTCGGCGAAGGTGAAGCGCTTCATCTGCGCCGCCGGGTACTCCAGCTGCGCCCTGGCCCAGCCGGCGGGCGCCTCGACCTCCAGCACCGTGGGGATCAGGTAGTCGAAGGTCGGCGTGTGGCTGTTGACGTGCCATCCGGGCTCGATCGCCACCAGCGCCGACACCCGCGCGGTGTCGCCGGCGAGGTAGGAGCCAGGGGCGCCAGGGGCGCCGGGACCGGCGGCGTCGGCCTGCAGCGCCATCTTGGCCTTCTCGGCGCGCGGGATGCCGGCGGCCCCGGCCGCCCGGGAAGCGATCCCGGCGGCGGCGAGGACCGCGATCATGGCCATCGCGGCAGGGGCGGCGGCGCGTCCGGCCGGGCGCCGGCGCCGTGCCGCCCGGGCGGCGGCCACGGCAGCCACGGAGGTCGGTAGCGGCGAGCGGAAGCAGGGATGGCTCATGAGCGGATCGTCCTCGGGCCGGCCCCGGCCGTCAGGCAGGCCGAGCGGCAGAGCAGAGATACGGCGCGCGCCGCCCGGCGGTTTGCCCGTGCGGCGGGCGGCGGCGCCTGCCGCCGGGCAGAATCAGGATAGCACCCGGCCGCCGCCGGCTGCCGTCCGCCGGCGCCCGCGGGGCAGGACCGGGACCGAGGGGCGCGGTCGGCTGCCGCCGCTGCCGCCGGCCCGCCGTCCCCTCCGGCGGCCGGTGATAGCATGCGCCGGTGAAGCTCTCGGCCAGGGCGGCGGCGATCGGGGAATCGGCCACGTTGCGGGTGACGCGCCGGGTGGCCGAGCTCAAGGCCCGAGGCGTGGACCTGGTCGACTTCGGCGCCGGGGAACCTGACTTCAACTCGCCGGCGGTGGCGGTCGAGGCCGCCTGCCGGGCGCTCGCCGACGGCTTCACCAAGTACACGCCGGGCAGCGGCATCCCCGAGCTGCGCGAGGAGCTGGCGCGCTGGGCGCGCGAGCGGTACGGCGCGCCGTGGGGCGCGCCGCAGTCGGTGGTGACGGTGGGGGGCAAGGCGGCGCTCTTCCAGGTCGCCCTGGCCCTCTTCGAGCCCGGCGACGAGGTGGTGCTGCCGTCGCCGGCCTGGGTGAGCTTCGAGGAGCAGATCCGCTTCGCCGGCGCCCTTCCGGTGCCGGTGCCGGCCTGCGCCGCCGAGGGCTTCCGCATCCATGCCGCGCCGCTGCTCGCGGCGGTGACCGAGCGCACCCGCGCCATCCTGATCAACTCGCCGAGCAACCCGACCGGC
The DNA here is from genome assembly GCA_030150965.1 of Thermoanaerobaculia bacterium. GTDB lineage: Bacteria > Acidobacteriota > Thermoanaerobaculia > Multivoradales > UBA5704 > JASLEW01. The sequence continues at coordinate 8,992 of JASLEW010000449.1, forward strand.
GGCATGATCGCGGCGGACGAGCTGCGCGAGCTGGTGAGCTTCGCCGCCCGCCGCGGCCTGGTCGTCATCTCGGACGAGACCTACGAGCGCTTCGCCTACGACCAGCCGCACGCCAGCGCCGCCGTGCTGGCGGCCGAGTTCCCGGAGACCGTGGCGCTGGTCGGCTCCTTCTCCAAGACCTACGCCATGACCGGCTGGCGGATGGGGTACCTGCTGGGGCCGCTGCCGCTGGTCCGGGCGGTCGAGAGCATCCAGAGCCACGCCACCTCGAATCCCACCTCCTTCGCCATGGTGGGGGCGCTCGCGGCGCTGCGCGGCGCCGAGGCGGCGGTCCAGGAGATGATCGCCGAGTACCGCGCCCGCCGGGAGATGCTGGTGCCGCTGCTCAACCAGCTGCCGGGCTGCCGCTGCCAGCCGCCGCAGGGCGCCTTCTACGCCTTTCCCGACGTCTCGGGCGCCTACCGGCCGGGGCGTCAGGGCTCGGTCGAGCTCGCCGAGTTCCTGCTCGACCAGGCGCGGGTGGCGGTGGTCCCCGGCGCCGCCTTCGGCGCCGACGACCACATCCGCATCTCCTTCGCGTGCTCCCGCGCCAACCTGCTCGCCGGCCTGGAGCGGATGGCGGCGGTTTTGGGCTGACGGCGGGTCACCGGCCGCGTTCCGCGCCGGGCCGGGGATCCCTCCCTGGCTCCGGTCGGGAACGCTCTGCCGCCCGCCGTGGTTCTGTTGAGAGAGAGGCGGCGGCGCTTGTGTGCCCGCGCTCGCTGGACCGCGGGTTGCTTGCAGCTCATGATGGCCGGTGCCAAGAATGCCGAGCATGCCGAGGAGAGCGATCGATGGCCAGGAAGCGCGATGACGGCAACCGCGAGGACGACGGCTCCCCGACCCTGCTTCGTCCAGAGGAGGCGGCGGGTGCGGCGGCCGGGCCGCCGGGCGCCGGCGGCGCGAGAGCCCGCCGCCGGC
>JASLEW010000458.1 GCA_030150965.1 Thermoanaerobaculia bacterium
CGGCGGGCCCCGGGATCGCGCTCTCCCCGGTGCCGTGCGGCAGGGAGCGTGCGGGCGGCGGGCTGACGGGCGCGGCGCCGGTGGTGCTGCCGGTGGCGGCCGCCGTGGCGGCCGTGGCGACGTGGCAGGTGCTGTCGCTCGCCGGGTGGACGCTGCTGGGACGCGGCGTGCTGGCGGGCGGCCCGGGCGGCGGGTGGCTCGTCGCCTGGGCCTTGCTGCTGGCGACGCTGGCGCTGGTGCGGGCAGGCGAGCTGGCGGCGGTGGCCGCCCTGGGGGAGCGCGCGGCCTTGTGGGCGCGGCGGCGGCTGCTCGGAGGGCTTCTCGATGGTGAGCGCGAGGGGCTGGGAGGCGAGGGAGCGGGGCGGCTGCTGGGGCGGCTTCTCGGTGTGGAGATCCTGGAGCGGACGGCGCTCGGTGCGGCGCCGGCGCTGGCGATCGGTGCGGGAGAGCTGGCCGGCGCGGCGGTGGCGCTCGCTCATGGCGTCGCGGCGCGAGCGGACCTCGCGCTGCTGGGGCTGGTGGTGGCGGGGGGCGCGGCGGTGGCGGCGGCTCACCAGAGGTCGCACGCGGCCGGCGCGGCGGCGGAGCTGGTGCTGACCGATCAGCTGGTCGAGGCGCTGGCGGGCCACCGGACGATGCTGGCGCAGGGTGGAGCGGGCGATGGCGCCGATGGCGCTGATGGCGCGCGGGGGGCGCGGGAGGACGCGGCGCTCGCTGGAGCGTTCGGGCTGGCGCGGCGCCTGAGCCGATGGGAGGGCTGGCTCGCCGTTGGGCTGCCGCGGGTGTGGATGGTGGCGGCCTTGGGCGCGGCGGCGTCGAGCCTGGGCGGGACCGCCGCCACGGCGGGCGCAAGCCCGGATGGTTGGGCGCTGTCGCTGGGGGGCGTGGTTCTCGCGCGCATGGCCCTGGGGCGGCTGGGGATGGCGCTGGTGGCGGTTGCCCGGGGGAGGAGCGCCGCTCGCCACCTGCGGCCGCTGCTCGCCGGCGCCCAGGTCGAGCGGGCGGCGGAGGCGCGGGAAGCGGGCGAGGCGTTGGGAGAGGGCTGCCGGCGGCTCGTGTCAGGCGATGACAGGTCGGCGGGCGGCGCGGTTGGCGACGCGGCGCAGGAGGGTGCGGCGGCGCGGGCGGGGGGGGCACCAGGGCACGCTGCTGATCGAGGCGCGGAGCCTGGAGTGTCGGGTGGCGGGTGGCAGACGGGTGCTCGACGGCGCGAGCTTGGTGATCGCAGCGGGGGAGCGGGTGCTGCTGTCGGGCCCTTCCGGCGCCGGCAAGAGCACGCTCGCCGCGATCCTCGGCGGCCGGCGGCGGCTCGATTCCGGGCTGCTGCTGCTCTGGGGGCTCGATCTGGCGACGCTGGGTGGCGGTCGCCGGAGCGGCGGAGGAAGCTGGCAGCGGCGCGTGGTCGCGGTGCCGCAGCTGCACGACAATCACATCTTCGGGGAGACGCTGGCCTGGAACCTGCTCATGGGGCGAGGCTGGCCGCCATCAGACGGCGACCTGGCGGAGGCCGCGGCGGTGTGCCGCGAGCTGGGTCTGGGCGAGCTGCTCGCGCGGCTGCCCGCCGGGCTCGAGCAGCGGATCGGGGAGGCCGGGTGGAGGCTGTCCGACGGCGAGGCCAGCCGCGTGTGCCTGGCGCGGGCGGTGCTGCAGGAGCCCGACCTGGTGATCGTCGACGAGGGCCTGGCGGCGCTCGATCCGGAGGCGCGGTTGCGGGTGCTGAACGCGGTGGCGCGGCGGGTGCGCACGCTGGTGGTGATCGCGCATGCGGAGGCGGATGGGGGGTGGGGAGAGAGGGTGAAGGGCGAGGGAGTGGTGAACAAGAGAGAGTGGTCAAGAAGGGGTGAGAGCGGTCGCGGCGGAGGTGGCGAGGGCGGTGCCGATCCGGCGGGGAACCAGAGGATCATCGGGGCTACGAGTTGCCGTCCTGGACGCGCTCGGACTTGAGGCCGGCTTTGACGTCGGTCTTCACGTTCATCTCGATCACCTCCTTTCTATTGCGGAGGTCGTGCGACGGAACGGCACCGCGGCGGCAATGTAGCAAGGATTTTTCGTGCCGAGGGTCTTATCGGGAAAGGAAGGGCAGCGAGGATCGCACGCCGCGAGCGCCGAGATCCGCCTGGGCGCCGTGATGAGAGTCGCTGGCAGCACGAACCCAGCGGCAACAAGAGCACCGACGGCCGATTCTTGGCCGGCAGCGTCGGCTTGCAGCTTCGGCCGCCAGCGGCTCGACGAGCTCGGGAGGCAGGGGGGTCCAGCCGCCGCCGAGCGCCTGCTCGGGCTCTGATCCGGACCGAGCCCCACCTGCCTATTGCGCCGTCCCCGCCGATGTCTCTACACTGACGAGGCGGCTCTCCGCGCAACGCTGACCACCAGGAGGATACCGTGAAAAAGAACGCTCTCACCGAAGGTAAAGCCGCCAAACTCGCCAAGCTACCCGCCCTGACCCTCCGCCGGGAGGTCCTGGCCCAGCTCACCCACGTCGCTGGCGGGTCCGTGCTCCACACCCACCCGGGCCTCTGCTCTGAGCGCACGGTCTGCGCCTAGGACGGGGAGCTTTCTACGCCAAGATCAGCGGTCGCCTGAACCCGTTCTGAAAGCGGGAACCGCGGCCTGACGCAAGGGGGCGGCGGGAAGGCTGGCGTCCGCGGCCGTGGGCCCTCGGCCGGCCTGTGGCGATGCGGATCGTGGTTGCCCGCAACCTCGCGGTGCACCCGCGCTGCTTTTCTGGATACCTGTGGCCTGAGAGCGGCGTCCTGTGCTAGCATTTTGCCAGCATGGCAACGCTCACCGTCCGCAATCTTTCCCCCGAGGTCGTGCGGGCGCTCAAGGCGCTCGCCCGGCGGCACCGCCGGTCGATGGAGCAAGAGGTGCGTGAGATCCTGGAGCTCCAGGTTGGGGACCGCCTCTCCGCGGTGCAGCAGATCGAGCGCTCTTGGGAACGCCAGGTGCGCAGGCCCTCCGCCGAGGAGATCGATTCGTGGATCGCGGCGGGCCGGCGGTGAGAGCGGTCGTCGACACCAACGTCATCGCCTATTTCCTGCTCGGCACCGAACCCTTCTGCGTGGAGTGCGAAGCGTTCTGGCTGCGCGCCGAGGGCGTGATGGCGCCTGCCTCCTGGGAAGCGGAGCTGGCCAATGTGATGTGGAGGGGCGTTCGCCAGGGAGCGCTCGGCCTGGGTGAAGCCCTGCAGAAGCTCGATCTGGCGAGGGCGCTCGAGATTCAGTCCGTACCTCCCTCGGCGGTCTGGCATGGTGCCCTGGTGCGCGCCTGCGACGCCCGGATCGTGGCCTACGACACGCTCTTCGTGGAGCTCGCGGAGCGCGAGCGGCTGCCGCTTGCCACCTTCGATGGCGCGTTG
>JASLEW010000568.1 GCA_030150965.1 Thermoanaerobaculia bacterium
GGCGGCGACGTCGCCGGCCGGCGCGGCCGGCGGCATGGGCGGTGCCGGCGCGGCGCCGCTGCTCGGCTTCAACCCCGCGCATGCCGCCGCGGAGCGCGCCCTGGAGGCGCGGTTCGACGCGGCGCTGCGGCGCGACGAGATGGCGCCGTGGCTCAAGCGCCTGTCCGCCCGGCCGCACCACGTCGGGTCGCCGTACGACCGGGAGAATGCCGAGTTCCTGGCGGGCCTGTTCCGCTCGTGGGGGTACGACACCCACATCGAGGAGTTCCAGGTGCTGTTCCCGACGCCCAGGGAGCGGCTGCTGGAGATGGTGGCGCCGCAGCGCTTCACCGCCTCGCTCAGGGAGCCGCCGCTGCCCGAGGACTCGACCTCGGGCCAGACCGCCGAGCAGCTGCCGGTCTACAACGCCTACTCGATCGACGGCGACGTCACCGCCGACCTGGTCTACGTCAACTTCGGGGTGCCCAAGGACTACGAGGAGCTGGAGCGCCGCGGCGTGGACGTCAAGGGCAAGATCGTCATCGCGCGCTACTTCGGCTCGTGGCGCGGTATCAAGCCGAAGGTCGCGGCCGAGCACGGCGCCATCGGCTGCATCATCTACTCCGATCCGCACGAGGACGGCTACTTCCACGGCGACCCCTATCCCAAGGGAGGGTGGCGCAACGAGAACGGCGCCCAGCGCGGCTCGGTGGCCGACATGCCGCTCTACGCCGGCGACCCGCTGACGCCGGGCGTCGGCGCGACGCCGGACGCCAAGCGCCTGGCGCTCAAGGACGCGAAGACCATCACCAAGATCCCGGTGCTGCCGATCTCCTACGCCGACGCGCAGCCGCTGCTGCGCGCCCTCGCCGGGCCGATGGCGCCGGCGGCGTGGGTCGGCTCGCTGCCCGAGCCCTACCACCTCGGCCCGGGGCCGGCCAGGGTGCACCTCAAGGTGGCCTTCAACTGGGACCAGGCGCCGGTGCGCGACGTGATCGCGCGCCTGCCCGGCGCCGAGCTGCCGGACGAGTGGATCGTGCGCGGCAACCACCACGACGGCTGGGTGAACGGCGCCACCGACCCGCTGTCGGGGCTGGTCGCCGAGCTGGAGGAGGCGCACGGCGTGGCCGAGCTGGTCAAGGGCGGCTGGCGGCCGAAGCGCACCATCATCTACGCCGCCTGGGACGGCGAGGAGCCGGGTCTCCTCGGCTCGACCGAGTGGGCGGAGACGCACGCCGCCGAGCTGCAGCAGAAGGCGATCCTCTATCTCAACTCGGACGTCAACGCGCGCGGCTTCCTGGAGGCCGGCGGCTCGCACACCCTGGAGAAGCTGGTCGGCCAGGTGGCCAGGGACGTGACCGACCCGGAAGCCCACGTCAGCCTCGCCGAGCGCCAGCGCGCCGGCGCCCTGGTCAACGGCGACGCGGCGGCGCGCCGCGAGGCGAAGAGCGGCGAGCTGCGCATCGGCGCCCTCGGCTCGGGCTCCGACTACACCCCGTTCCTCCAGCACCTGGGCATCGCCTCGCTCAACTTCGGCTTCGGCGGCGAGGGCCAGTACGGCCAGTACCACTCGATCTACGACAGCTACGATCACTTCATGCGCTTCATGGACCCGACGCTCGAATACGGCGTGACGCTGGCCAAGACCGCCGGCCGGGTGGTGCTGCGCACCGCCTCGGCCGACGTGCTGCCGTTCGACTTCCAGCGCTTCGCGGACACCGTCGGCCGCTACGTCAAGGAGATCGCCGAGCTGGCCGACCACGAGCGCGAGGAGACGGCGGACCGCAACAAGGCCATCGAGGAAAACCTTTACATGGCAGCGGCCGATCCGACCGAGACCTGGGTGACGCCGAAGCCGCAGGACCCGGTGCCGCACCTCAACCTCGCGCCGCTGGAGAACGCCCGCGACCGGCTGGAGAAGAGCGCCCGCGCGTTCCAGGCCGCGCTCGACAAGGCCGGCCCCGGCGCCGACGCGCTCACCCCGGCGCAGCGCCGCCAGCTCGACGAGGTGATGTTCAGGACCGAGCGCGCGCTGACCGCCGGCGGCCTGCCGCGCCGCCCCTGGTACGTCCACCAGGTCTACGCCCCCGGTTTCTACACCGGCTACGGCGTCAAGACCCTCCCCGGCGTCCGCGAGGCGATCGAGGAGCGCGGCTGGAAGGAGGTGGACGAGCAGGTGACGATCACCGCCCGGGCGCTCGACGCCTTCGCCGGCGCGGTCGACCAGGCGACGGCGATCCTCAAGGCGGCGGCAGCGGCGCCGGTGAAGGCGGTGGGGTGAGCGGCGCCTGACCGGCGGCAGCGGCATCCCGCGGTCCGGCCGGGCGGACCGCGGGCCTGTCCGCCGCGACTCCGGCGCTGTAGCCGATGACCTCGAAGGCGCCCCAGTCGCGCGGCGCGGTCTGACCTGAACCGCGTGCGATGCTCGAGATCTGAGCCGCCTGGAGGGCCCGTGCCACATCGAGGCCCTGGCCAAGCCGGCGGTAGAACACGCTGAGAAAGTCGTCCGTCCAGGCATCGTCGACCCGCCATAGCGAGGCGACGACCGCCGGAATGCCGATGGCAAGGAAGCTCCGCGCCAGGTTCTCCACGCCCTCGGTACGTGAGATCCGACCGCGGCCGGTGGCGCAGCTTGCCAACACCACGAGCCGGGAGCGCGGCAGACGCTGTTGCAGTACTTCTCCGGCAGTGAGCACGCCGCGCGAAGGGTCGGCGGCGTCCCGGGCGAAGATCAGCTGCGAGAGCAGGGGACGGTCCTCGTTGGTGCGCGAGTGGCCGCCGAAGTGCAAGATGTCGAAGTCGCCGGCCAGGCGCAGGAACTCCCGCCTGGTGGCGGCGGCCTGACGCAGCTCCTGCGAACCAGGGAAGAGCCGCATCAGCTCGGGACCCAGGACCCCGGCGCGCAGAGGTGGCAGGGAGGGATCCAGGTTACCATCGAAGTCAGGAGCTGTTACCGCCAGGACGTGTAGAGGGTCGCGCTTCGGCAGGGCGCTGTCGCGCGCGGCGCTGGTCAGCACGGCGCGCGTGCTGGGTGCCACACTGCAGGCATGATCCTGCACGAGGTAGCGGCCACGGCGAGGGTCGAGGAGGGTGGCGAATGCCAGGGTATGAAGAGCACCGTCGGGCACGAAGATGAGCTGGTCACCCGGCGCGAGGAGGTGCTCGATCGGTTCGATCAGCAGGGAGTACAAACGCCTGGACTCTCCTGCAAGCTCGATGGCCTGATCGCGCTGCACAGCCCGTCCATACTTGGCGATCAGCTCGGCGAGAGCGTCCGCGCCGATGTCGATCCTGGAGGTGGACACCTGCTGCCCCCGGCGCAGGACCCATACGCCGGTCCACCTCGGCAGCACGGTGTACTCGACCACCGTTACACCGGCGGGAAGCTTCTCCGACGGGGACCGGGGCATGTCCCATGGGGAAGCCTTCACGATGTCCGGGTTGTGCGGCCCGCGTGGCGCCTCGGTGAGCGTCCAATCCAGCAGCACTCGCGCCCTGGCGCGTTCGCTGAAGGCCAATGCGGCATCCGGCCGGTGCCGCGAGTCGAGCTGGAAAGCGATCATGGCGTCGAAGATGTCCCGCCTCTGATCGAAGTAGGAGATTCGGTACTCGGGCGTGGTGATGGCTTCGCGCTGCCGTTCGAGCTCATCGATGGCAGCCGTCAGGTCTCGCTCCATGGCTGCGCTCTGGCCGAGTCGTTGATTCACCATGGCGCGGAGGAAGAGCGCCCGCCCAAGGAGGTAGTGATAGGAGGTGCCACGGAAGACGGCGATGGCCCTGTCCAAGCTTGCGACCGCCAGACTGGGCGAGGTGCTGGCGAAAGTCTCGCCCTCGGCCAGCGCCAGATCGCCGTCGATGCTCTGCCGAGTGATCGCGTCGGCGACGGTCGGCAACAACACCCGCGCACGCCCGAGGTCGCGGGCGGCGTCGCCCGGCTTGCCGGCGGCGACGAGGAGCGAGGCGCGTTCGCGCAGCGCTCCCAGGAGGTATTCGGGCCGGCGCAAGCCGGCGGCGATCCGCACCACCTCGTCTTGAAACAGCAGAGCGGCCTCTGACCGGTTCTCCATCTGCGCCAGGTCGGCGGCAGTTGCGCAGATCGAGTAGCGATTTTCCGGCCGCTCCAACACCTCGGAGTTAAGCAGCGCCGAGTGAAGGTGGCGCCATGCTTGGTCAACCTTGCCCAGGGAGCCAAGCGCCGCTGCCACCATGGCGCTCAGCCTTGCCGCATTGACGCCTTCGCCGATGGCAAGGAAGTTCCTCTCGGCGGCGCTGAGGTCCTCCAGCGACCCGAACATCTGACCGTCGATCCCCTCGATCAGTCCGATCAACCGTCGTCGGCGTCCGTCGAGCGCTCTGTACCTGCTGTCCACGGGCTCCTGGTCCAGCAACCGCCGGACCTGCCGATAATCCGAGAGCTCATACCGGCAGAGGGCCGATTGGAAGGTCGCCCAGCCCGCAAACGGACTTCTCGCCGAAGCGAGATCCTGGCGAGCCCGACGAAGAAGTCCCTCCGCCGCCGAGAACGCTCCGCGTTCGATCCTGTCGAGGGCTTGGCGGTAGCGCTGGAGCCCCACGGCGATCTGCCGCCTCGCCGCCGGGTCCGGTGCGGCCAGCCGGTCGATTTGAGCGACGGTATCGGCGTCCAGCGGGTCGCCATGGACGGCCAGCCGGCCGGCGATCCGGCGCGCGGGCGACAGGGCTGCTTCGGCCTCGGCCGGATGCCGGGCGAGCTCGGCTGCCGCCCACCGGGGAAGAAGCACCTCCTCGACGAGCTCGCGAGAGCGCTGCGGCGAGGCAGCAGCCATCGCCCGGGCCGCGGCCTCACTGTTCGGCCCGTCCCCTGAAACGCCGCGCAGTGCCGCATCCCAGCCGGCGGATGGCCCAGGAGCGGACAGCCGCTTGGCATGGGCCTCGGCCTCCGCCCGCCATGCCCGGCCGGTTTCGTGAGCCGCCACCACGCGCCACTCCTCCAACGCAGCACCGCGCAGGGAGAGCCCCTCCAGCGCCAGGGCGTGATTGAAGTGCGCCGTGGCCGAACCTGGTTGCAGCTCCACCGCCTTGCCGGACGCGCTCAGCGCCAGCACCACCTCGTAAGGGTCGGCGGCCTGCACGCCCCGTTGCAGGTGGGCGGCTGCGAGGTCGCTCCAAACCTGGCCATTCCCGGGCTCCTTCGCGGCCGCCCGCATCAGCTCGGTGACCGCACGCTCGGCGTCATTCGCCAGCAGCGCCACGACGGCATCCCGGCGCAAGGTGCTGGCGTTCTCGTTGCGGTCCAGGGCTCGGCGGGCGGAGAGAGAGGCGGCCCGCAGTGCGGCATCCGTTCGCGGGTGGACTCCCGCTCCGGTCGTGGCCAGCCACGGAGCGCCGGTTAAATGCCCGGCGGTGCAGGGTACCGTGGCGAGCAGGGCAGCGACCGGGTCGCCCGGTGGTTGCGGGCGGCAAGCGGCGGTCACCGCAACGCCCAGCGCCACGGCAAGCTGGAACCCCTTTCCGCGGGAGGAAAGCACTTCAGGCGTCCGTCTAGAGCTGCGCCAGCCATTGTGGCTGGCACCGCCGGGCCTCACCGTCCCGGCAGGCGAGAAGGGAGGAAGTATGCAGATCCCGTTGCAGATTGTCTTGCATGGCTTGATCGCGCTGGTGCCGCCCGACGCCGGCCACCCGAACCAACTGACGGCGCTGCTGCTCGATGGCCAGCATCCGCCGGCACATGAATGCATCGCCCCGCACGAGCCGATGCTCGAGTTCAACGCGACCACCAGCGCGGCATGCCTCAACGCTGGCTGTACCGTTTCCGGTGATCTCTGCACCTGCGGCGCGAAGGCCCTTGAAGGAAGGGATCTTTCCCTCAAGCTCTCAGGAGCCTCCAGGTCGGCCCAGTCCAAGCTGAACGTTCGTCCCGAGAACCCGCTGCCGCTCGACGACCAGGCAGCGATCGACTTCGCTTACGTGCCGAATATGTCGGCAAAGCCCTACGGTGTCAAGCTGAACCCGGCGTATCAAAGCGCCCATCCGCCCAGCAACCTCTTGGCGCGGATGGAGGTTCCCTTCAACTCGATCGCCGCTTGTGCCCTGTGGCAGCACGAGGACGAGGGCCAGAACTACACCTTCGCGCTCAACGCCAGGAAGCTCAAGGAGGCCGAGGGGACGTCATCGATCAGTCAGGCCGTGGCGCAGATGGTGGTCGCCACGCTGGACCTGACCCCGCAAGGAAGCAAGGTCGAGATCCATCTGCGCAGCTTCGCCACTGGCGAGGAGAAGGTGATCGGCGTCAAGCTGAGCTCCAAGGGCAGCCGCATCGCGCTGACCAACGACACCGTTCCGCTCGACCGCGATGATCCCTGCGATGACGGCATCGCACGTCATTTCGCGCTCTACTACGAGCTGGCGGACAAGGAGGTCGCCTTCGGTGACCGCCTGGTCCCGCACATGAAGTTCACGCACCACCAGAAAAGTCCGGCAGCGCCGCCAGATGGCTGCAAGCTGAACGACTTTGACGTCATGAACCGGCCGGTCTGCCCGATGGCGACGATCCAGCCGGAGCTGCCGCAAGGGTGACGCCATGAAATGCCTCCAGCGCATCGAGACTCTGGGCGCGGTGATCGTACTCTTGGCGGCGAGCGTCCTCGCATTCCCGAGCCGGGGCACCGCCGGCCCCGGCGCGATGAAGCAAAAGATCGCCTTGGTGATCGGCAACAGCAAGTATGACGACGGTGATCCAGTGAGCGGCGTTCAAGACGCGGAAGCAGTCGCCGACGCGCTGCGCCGCGCCGGGTTCAAGGTGTTGCCGCCCGTTCGTGACGGCAGGCTTGCCGACATCAATAAAGCCATCGCAGATTTCGAGGGTGCCATCGCTCTTCCCGAGGTTACAGTCGCGGCGATCTTCTTTTCGGGCCACGGCTTTCAGCTGCAGAACACGAGCTATCTGCTGCCGACCGATGGCACGGTCTCGACCACCAACTCGAATGCCATTGCCGTCGACACGCTGGTTCAGGCCCTGGGCTACGCGCCCAACGAGGCGACCAAGCTGATCTTCGTCAATGCGTGCCGCTCCTCGAAGGTGGCCCCCCAGGGAGTGCAAGATGGACTGGCGAAGTTCGGTCCCATGCCTCCTCGCACCGTGCAGTTCTTCGCAGCGAGCCCTGGGCAGTTGGCCTTCGGCAAACCCGACGGCCAGCTATCCCCCTTCAGCCAGTTCCTTTCCGAGGCGATCGCCGAGGCCGGCCTGACGTTCGCTGAGCTGCTGAACCAGGTGACGGCGAGCGTGGCACAAGCTGGCCAGGGCCAACTGCCGGTTGACAGCGGCACCTCGGACATCCCGGCCGACTTCGGCCTCCGCCCGCCGGTCGTGGTGCGGGCCTCGGTCAACAAGGCGGACGACGGCTTGATCCTGCTGCTCCGCGGCGACGTCGTCATCGATCAGAGCGGCGTGGGGAAGGGGCAACAGGAGCTGCGCCTCAAGCCGGGCCACAACAGGCTGAACATCCTGGTCTTCAACCAGAAGACTTACCAGGACGGGCTGACCTGGTTCCAGCCGGAGGGCTGGGCCTATGAGCTGGCGCTTTTCGGACCGGGCGGCACCGCGCTGCGGGCGGCGGAGTGCCCAGGACCATCCCCGTGCTTTGCCGACCACGAGGACGTGCCGTTCAAGGACGGACCGCATCACGGCGGGGTGTTCCTGGTGGCCACGGGCGATCTCTACGTTGACCTGAAGACCGCACAGCTGGAGCTGCGGGATGTCAACAAGCAGGTCTGGCAGAAGAAGGCTCCGGTCTGGGCCCAGCGGCAGGATCTGCTCTTCAGCGAGCCGATTCAGCAGCTGCCCGTCGCCGAAGCGCTCGGCCTGCCGGATACGATCGACGTGGTCAACGTTGCGGCCAGCCTCGTGGCGCAGGCGAAGCTGCCAGTCGAGATCCCCGACCTTTCCAAGATCAGCTTCGGCGTCCGCGGCAACCAGCTCTTCCACGCCGCAGTGGTCGCCTGCATGCAAAAAACCGATGATCGGAAGGCTGACTTCAAGAAAAGCGTGGATGCCGCCCTGAGCGGAACGGACCCCACACCATTCAAGAGTTACGATCAATCGTTGACGGCCTGCGTGCAACAGGAGATGAGGAAGGCGGGGAGCAACCTCAAGTCCGATGACATCCGGGTCTTCACCGATCTCGAAGCTCCCCCGGACGCGGTGGTCAGCATGGGGAAGGCGGCGGTGAGCACACGCTAGAGCTCGATCCCGGCTCTCAAGCAAAGAAGGCTTAGTCAAGGAACGGAGAACGTGATGGCGACAACGACACCAGAAACCCAGAACCTGCTGTTACAGGCGCAACCTGGAGAGATCCCGGTCGGCACCTATGACTATACGGACACGGTGCAGGGGGTGGCGCTGAGCTTCCCGCTGTGGATGTTCGTGAACATCGACCGGCAGACCGATCAGCTGGTGCTCCACGCCAGGGTGGTCGGGGACCTGTCGGACCTGCAAAGGAAGGTGGGCTCCCTGGTTGACACTATCCCGCTGCCGACCAACACCTGCGATCATCACGGGGCCGACAACGTGGTGGCCAGGATCTGGGGCAAGCAGCTCACGGTCGACGGCAACGTGGCCAGCCTCAAGCTGAACGGCGACATCGACGTGTGGCTCTGCACGCCGCTCATCAAGACCCGCTTGGTCAACCAGCCGTTCGACGCCACCCTGCCGTTCCAGCTAGCAGTGGCGGACCCCCACACGATCGGCCTGACCATGGGCACGCCGGCGGTGACGCTGGGGGGCGCCGCGGCGCCGATCCTGAGGATTGCCGGCGTCGACATCAACGGCAAGGTCAAGGAGATGCTCGACAAGGCGATCAACCTGGATGCGTTGCGCAAGCCGCTGCCGCCGGAGGTGATGGCGCTGAACCCGACGATCACGCACGCCGAGCTGTTCAGCAACGCTGGGGCGCTGGCCGCCTCCGTCTCCATGCAGGCGACGGTGACCCTCGCTCAGGTGGGCACCATCCTGCTGGCGCTGCACCTGCCAGCGGCCGCGTAACTTCACGGCAGCCGCACCGCGATCGCCCGCAGCGGATCGACGCGGGCGGCAGCCGACATGTATCAAGATGCAGCTATTTGAGCGGAGCGAGGGAACGACCGCGGGGGGGACGCCCTGGGGGACGCCCCTCCTCCTCCATTTCGCCACGGTTTTGGAGCTACTAAGCCTCCAGCCTGGCAAGCTCGCCAGGCAGGTCCTTGCCGCGGTCGAAGCCGCGTTGCTCGCCTGCAGGGCTACCGGGCTGGACCGATGCAGCGGGCAGGCTAGGCGTCGTAGTTGGGGTCTTTGCGGAGCCAGGAGATCAGGCGGCGCTCGATCTCCGCGTCGCCTGCCTCCGGGTGGCGGCGGCGGAGGTTCTGTCGCATGACCTTCTCGGCCAGATCGTAGAGATCGAACGTGGCCCGCAGGCGCGCAAGCATAGTGGCATGGGAAGCTGACGCCATGACGCAATTCTAACGCTTCCGGTGCCGCCGCCGGTCTCGGCGGTGGTGCCGAAGACGCCGCGAGCTGCCAGGCCCGTCAGGACGCCGATGACCGGCCCCAGGCTCACCACCGCCACCATGGTCAGCCCGCGCTGGCGCGCCAGCGCCTTCGCCGCGGCGGCAAGCTCGCTCAACATGGCCTCGGCTTCCCTGTCCCTTTGTCCCTGTTCTTCTCCTATCTCCCCACGTCGGCGTCGAAGACGCCGGTCAGGACCTGCCCGGCGCTTTTGACCTGCACCCAGATGCGGTAGCGGCCCGCCTCGGGAAACTCGTAGGGGAAGGAGATCTCGCCGCCGGTGGGAGCCGGCGCCGCGCCTGGATTCGGAGCCATGCCGGGCATCGGCGGCATGGCCGGAGCTGCGGTGGCGCCGGGACCTGCAGCCAGGCCGGAGCTGATAGCGCCGGCCATCGCCGTGGTGCCGTGTGGATGCAGGTGCACGAACACCCGGCCGTCGGCGCGGCAGACCACCGCGTGGGCCAGCATTCCCATGTAGGGCTCGAGCGCCACCGGCCGGCCGTCGGGCGTGCGCACGGCGAAGCGCAGCATGGCGTCGCGGCCGGCGGCGAGGGGGCGCAGCGGCGAGCGCAGCCAGGTCATGGTGAGGCCGCCGTCGAGCGGGCTGACCAGCGCCTCGGCCGGCGGCCGCCAGCCGAGCCGCGGCGCCAGGCGCTCCGAGTCGTCGGGGTCGGCCGCCAGGGTCGTGCCCTGGGCGTCGAAGGGGGCCGGCCGGCGCGGCGGCGGCGGCAGGGTGACGCCGGCGGTGACGGTCTCGGCGAAGCCGCTCTCCTGGAGGATGTCGGCGTAGAGCCGGTAGCTGCCGGCCGGCAGGCGCGGCAGCTCGGCGCGGAAGGTGTCCTCGTCCGCGGCCACGGGATGGAGGTGGGCGAAGGCGTCGAAGTCCGGCACCCGGATCAGGAAGAGGTGCATGAGCTTGCCGTGATCCGGGACCAGTGGCGTCCAGCCGTGCCGGCGCCAGCGCTCGTCGGTGAAGGTCAGCTCCAGCAGCCGCTGCGGGCCGTCGGGCCGCACCCGCGTCGCCACGCGGTAGGGCTGGAAGAGGTGCTGGCGGTAGGCGGCGTCCACCCGGTCCCACCATCTCCTGCCGCCGGCAAGGAGCAGCGCCAGCAGCAGGGCGGTGACGGTCATCGCCGTCCGGGCGCCGCGGCGTCCCCGCGCCTGCGGCTCCTCGCCGGGAGCGAGCACGCTCTCGCGCACCGCAGCGCCCACCAGCGTCAGCGCGCCGGCGAACAGCAGCAGCCCCAGCGCCAGCAGCGCCGCCGTCATCCCGCCGCTCATGCCGAGGCTCCGGCTGGCGGTGGCGGAGACCGGCACCACCGCCGTGCCGCTGCCCGCCGCACCGGCGACGGCGACCCTGATCCTGTAGGAGCCCGAGGTCATCAGCCAGAGCCGGGCGCCGTAGAGACCGGGGTCGCCGGGCACCGGCTCGGCGCGGTCGGCGGGCGGCGCGCCCTCCGGGCCGGCATCCCACGCCACCGGCTGGGCGGTGACCCGCAGCTCGCCGCTCTGCCCGGAGCCCTCCCCGAAGGCTGCCGGCGCTCCTCCCGGCGCCGCTCCCGATGCCGTTTGCCGCGCCGGCGGCGCCGCCGCTGCTGGCGCCGTCCGCAACACCGTCCGCGGCGCGCCCACCCGCACGGCGATCTCGGCCAGCCCCGGGATGACCTCCGGCGGGCGGAGCACGATGTGCACCGGGTAGGGGCCGGCGAACCCATCGAGGAACACGGTCGGGCTGCCGACGTGCCCCCAGGCGGCGACGGCGACGGCGAGCATGGCGAGCGTCGCCAGGCCGCGGTGCCAGGGCGAGGAGCGGCGCGGCGCCCGGGCGTCACCCCGCCGCGGCGGCCGGCGCCGGCCTGGTGGGAGGCGGCTCCCGCTCACCGCCGGACCCGGGCCATCCAGCCGCCCCAGGCGAGCCCGAGCCGGGCGGAGACGGTGGCGAGCAGCAGGCAGAGCGCCAGCGCGCCGGCGCTCAGGCGGTCGCCGTCGAGCCAGAAGAGACGGTGCTGGGGGCCGAGGTGGCTGCGGTACGTCCACTGGTCCGCCGCGAAGAACCAGTTGCGCGCCGAGGGCGACAGCATGAAGTCGGCGAACGGCCAGTGCACGGCCAGGAAGACGACCGTGAAGGCGGCTCCCAGGGCCAGCGCCAGCAGCAGGTTGTCGCCGGCCCTGGCGCCGGGCGCCGCCGCCCGGGTCGCCGCGGGCGCCG
>JASLEW010000575.1 GCA_030150965.1 Thermoanaerobaculia bacterium
GGGCGGGCAGCCCGAGGGACCGGGGAGGACCACGATACGGAGCCTGCGGCGCGACTCGCTGCTGCGCGAGGTGGAGGGCAGCCGCGAGCGCCTCGGCGTCGAGGCCATCGACCTCTACCAGATCCACTGGCCGGTCCCCGATGCGGAGATCGAGGAGGGCTGGTCGACGCTCGCCGAGCTGAAGGAGCGCGGGGTGGTGCGCCACATCGGCGTGTCGAACTTCAACGCCAGGCAGCTTCGGCGAGCGCAGGCCATCGCGCCGGTGGAGACCCTGCAGCCGCCGTACTCGCTGCTCGACCGCCGGATCGAGGTGGAGATCCTGCCCATCGCCGAGCGGGAGGGGATCGGGATGATCGTCTACTCGCCGATGGCCTCCGGCCTGCTCTCCGGCGCGATGACGCGGGAGCGGATCGCGGCGCTGCCCGCGGACGACTGGCGCCGGCGCAGCGAGTGGTTCCGCGAGCCCCAGCTCACCCAGAACCTCGAGCTGGTGGAGCGGCTGCGGCGGGTCGCCGCCCGCCACGACACCACGCCGGGGGCGGTCGCGGTGGCCTGGACGCTGCGCAACCCGGCCGTGACCGGGGCCATCGCCGGCTTCCGGCGCCCGGAACAGGTCGATCCGATCGTGGCGGCGGCGAACCTCACGCTGGACAAGCACGACATCGCCACGATCCTACGGAGGAGGTGAGACGCCCGGCGCGCTGCAGCAGGCCTCGCAGGCGAGAAAGAAGAGCGACTTGCGGATCGATCTCTGCACGCTCCACTCGCGATGGTCCCAGCTCTCGCCTCCGACATCGTCGCCGGCGTAGAGCAGCTCGGCCACGAGGACGTGGCGGAAGGCGCCGATGGCGAAGAGCGCGGCGGCCTCCATCTCCACGGCGATCGCCCCCTCGGCGCGCCGCGCCCGGATCCTGCCGCGCGTCTCGCGGAAGACGGCGTCGGTCGTCCAGGTCTTGCCGCACAGGTACGTCTCGCCCTGGCGCTCGAGCACCTCGCGGAGGACCTCGACGCCGCGGGGATCCGCCGCCACCTCGCGGCTGGGGGGGAGGTAGTGATACGAGGTGCCCTCGTCGCGGATGGCGGCGGTTGGCACGATGATCCGCCCCATCGGGATCGCCGGATCGAGCACCCCGGCGCCGCCACAGGCGATGACCACCCTGGCGCCGTGAGCGATCGCCCCCTCGAGCAGGCCCGCGGCCAGGGGCGCCCCGGCGCCGGCATGAAAGATGGCGATGCGGCGCTTGCGATAGGTGATCTCAAAGATGGGATGCTGCCCCATCTCGCTGCGCTGCGTGGTCAGCGGCACCAGGTTGTCGCGCGCGACGATGTCGTCCACGACGTCCTTGAAGAAGCACGCCACCGCCAGCTCCGGGATCGTCACCGGCGTGATCGTGCGGTGGGGCTCGATCAGCGCCGGCCTCTCCGGATCGAACTCGAGGATGGGGCAGTCGTGGGTCATCTCACTCCGCCTGGACCTCGGCCTCTTCGTCGGTGAGATCGGCGACCTGCTCGATCAGGATGTCCTGGATCGCCACCCCGAGCCGGCGGATGGTGGGGGCTTCGAAGAGGAGGCGGAGGGGGATCTCGAGGGCCAGGGCCTCGTAGATGCGGGCGGCGAACTGGATGGCGAGGAGCGAGTGCGCTCCCGCGTCGAAGAGGTTGTCGTCGAGAGCGATCGGCCCGCGTCTCAGGATGTCCTGCCAGATGCCGGTGATCAGCTCCTCGAGCTCGGTCACCAGGCTGCCGCCGGGTCCCCCGGCGGGCGCCGCGGGAGCCAGGTCGCCGGCAGGGCGCAGGGCGCGCAGGGCGCCGCGGTCCAGCTTGCCGCTCGGGGTGAGCGGCAGGGCGTCGACGAGCGTGAAGTCCGCGGGCACCATGTGCTCCGGCAGGACGCGGCGGAGGGCGTCGCGGAGATCCCCCGCCTCCGGCAGGGGCCCGGGCCTCGCCGGCACCACGTAGGCGGCGAGGCGCACCTCCCCCGGCCGCTCCTCCCGCGCCACCACCGCCGCCTCGCGGACCGCCGGATGGCCGGCCAGCGCCACCTCGATCTCTCCCGGCTCGATGCGGAAGCCGCGCAGCTTCACCTGGTCGTCGGTGCGGCCGAGGAACTCGATCTCGCCGTCGGCCGAGAGGCGCGCCAGGTCGCCCGTCCGATAGAGCCGCTCGCCGGGCCGGCCCAGCGGATGGGGGACGAAGCGCTCCGCCGTCAGGCCGGGCCGGCGGAGGTAGCCGCGCGCGAGGCCTGTCCCGCCGACGCCGCCGATATAGAGCTCGCCGGGCACCCCCAGCGGCACCGGCTGGAGCTCTTGATCGAGCAGCCAGATCCCCAGGTTCGCGATCGGGCGGCCGATGGGGACCGTGCGCCGTGCGGGGCCCGGCAGCGTCTTGTGCGCCGTCACCTCGACCGACGCCTCGGTGGGACCGTAGAGGTTGTGCAGCTCGCCTCCGAGCAGCTCGTGGAAACGCGCCGCCAGCTCGGCCGGCAGCGCCTCGCCGCTCGCCATCACCCTCCGGAGCGAGCGGCAGCGGTCGAGGCCGGGCTGTGCGAGGAAGACCTGCAGCATCGGCGGCACGAAGTGGACCGTCGTCACCCCCTGCTCCTCGATCCGCCGCATCAGGTAGGCCGGATCGCGCTGGCCGCCCGGCCGTGCCAGCACCAGCCGCGCGCCCACGGCGAGCGGCCAG
>JASLEW010000774.1 GCA_030150965.1 Thermoanaerobaculia bacterium
GGCGGCGACCGCGGCGGCCGGAGCGGCATCGGCGCCGCCGGGCACGGCGAGGCGCGCCCGGATGGTCCGCGCCAGGGCGGTGACGGACGGCTCGTCCATCAGGGTCTGGTGCGCGCCGGGGACGATCTCGATCTCCAGGCCCGCGGCGGACAGGCCGCGCCAGCCGACGGCGAGGTCGTCGCCCCGGATCCGCTCCTCCTCGACCCCGGCCACCGCCCGGAAGAGGGTGATGCGGCAGCGGCAGGGGCGGGGGGCGAAGTCCCGGCCGGCGGCAAGCTCGCTGAGGAAGACGGCGAAGACCCGGCGCGCCTGCTCCGGCGGCAGGTCCGCCGGCAGCCGTCCCGCCTCCCGGGCGCGGGCGAAGATCCGCGGGAAGCGTTCCGCCGCCGGCAGGGACTCGACGTCCTCGCGGCCGAGCTGCAGGCCCAGGTTGCGGGCGAACCAGACCAGGAGGTCGGTCTCGCTGTCCGCCGCCGCCGCCACGCGCAGGGTGGGCGAGCGGGAGTCGAGCAGCAGCAGGTGCTCGACCTCCTCGCCCGCGGCCTCGAGCTGGCGGGCCAGCTCCTGGGCCAGGACGCCGCCCAGCGACCAGCCGCCCACCCGGTAGGGGCCGTGCGGCTGCGCCTCGCGCACCGCCGCGGCGTAGAGCGCCACCATCTCCGGGATGACGAAACGCGGCTCGCCGGGCCGCGCGAAGTTGGGGTCCTCCAGCCCGAGCACCCGCTGCGCGCGCCCCAGGCGGCGGGCCAGCGGCAGGTAGCAGAGGGCGGTGCCGCCGGCCGGATGGACCAGGAAGAGCGGGCGCTGCCCGTCCGCGCCGCGCTGCAGCACCACCCGCGGCGAAGCCGGCGCGGCCCTCCCCTGCCGCAGGATGGAGGCCAGCGACTCGATGGTCGGCGCCTCCGGGAGCACGGACAGCGGGAGGGCGTGGCCGAGCTGCCGCTCGATCCGCGCCAGCAGCCGCATGGCGAGCAGGGAGTGGCCGCCGAGAGCGAAGAAATCGTCGCGCACGCCGAAGGTCCGGTCCGGCAGCAGCTCCTCCCAGAGGTGCAGGAGCTCGAGCTCCACCCGGTCGCGCGGCGGCACCGCCGCCGGCGCGGCATCCGGCGCGCGCTCGGCCAGGGCGCGGCGGTCCACCTTGCCGGTCGCGGTCAGCGGCATGGCCGCGAGCACCTCGAAGGAGGACGGCACCATGGGCTCCGGCAGGCGCGCCAGGAGCGCCCGCCGCAGCTCGGCGGGGCGGGGGAGGAGGTGCGCATCGGCCAGCAGATAGGCCACCAGGCGGCCCGGCGCGCCGCCGCCGCTCATCACCACCGCCGCCTGCCGGACGCCGGGCTGCGCCGCCAGCGCCGCCTCCACCTCTCCGGGCTCGATGCGGAGGCCGCGGATCTTGAGCTGCTGGTCGAGGCGCCCGAGGAAATCCAGGTTGCCGTCGGCGAGGTGGCGCGCCCGGTCGCCGGTGGCGTAGAGGCGCTCGCCCGGCGGTCCGAAGGGATCGGGCAGGAACGCCGCCGCGGTCAGGTCGGGGCGGCCGAGGTAGCCGCGGGCCATGCCGGGACCGCCGATGTGGATCTCGCCGGGCGCTCCCAGGGGCACCGGGCGGAGCTCGGGGTCGAGGAGATAGAACCGGCAGCCGGCGATCGGGCGGCCGACCGGCACCTCGGGGCGCGGCGCGGGGTCCGCCACCGCCACCCGGTGGCGGCAGGAGGTCATGGTGCATTCGGTGGGGCCGTAGTGGTTGACGATCTCGACCCCGGCGCCGAAGACCCGGCGGATCTCCCGGCAGTCGGCGGCGAGCAGCTGCTCGCCGCTGAGCAGCAGGGTCTCCAGGCGGCCGAGCGGCGCGCCGTCCGGCGGTGCCGCGGCGAGCAGCGCGCGCAGCATGGTCGGCACGACGCTCAGCAGGCGGGTGACCTGCCAGCGGACGAGCAGGGAGAGGAGCGCCGCGGCGTCGCGCGCCTGCGCCTGGCCGGCGAGCACCACCGTGGCGCCGGCGACCAGCGGCCCCCAGAGGTCGCGCACCGAGGCGTCGAACACCAGCGAAGGGAGCTGCAGGACGCGGTCTCCCGGCCCGATGCCGTGCTGGGCGATGAGCGCGGACAGGTACCCGGCCACGCCGCCGTGCGGGGTGAGCACGCCCTTGGGGCGTCCGGTGGAGCCGGAGGTGTAGACGACGTAGGCGAGGTTGCCGGCGCCGGGAGCCCCGCCGTCCGGCGCCGCCGCGGCGCCCTCCGGGATCCGGTCGCCGTCGAGGCAGATCACCGTGCCCGGCGGCGGCCCGAGCCGCGGGAGCAGGGCCGCGCGGGTGAGGAGGGCCGCGGCGCCGCTGTCCGCGAGGAGGGCGGCGGCCCGCTCCGGCGGCAGGTCGGGGTCGAGCGCGACATAGGCGCCGCCCGCCTGCCAGACGGCGAGCACGGCGGCCACCATGGCGGTGGAGCGCTCCAGGCAGATGGCGACGCGCGTCTCGGCGCCGACGCCGCGGGCGCGCAGCAGCGACGCCAGGCCGCGGGCGAGGCGGGCGAGCTCGCCGTAGCGGACCTCGCGTCCGTCGGCGATCAGGGCCACGGCCTCCGGCCGGCGGGCCGCCTGCGCGGCGAAGAGCGCCGGGACGGTGGCGCCGGCCGCGGCAGCAGCGGTGGCGGCGGGGTCGTTCCACTCCACCAGGACCTGATGGCGCTCGGCGGCACTGGCGAGCGGCAGCGCGGAGACCGCCGTCCGCGGCTCGCGCGCCACCGCCGCCAGCAGGTTGGCGAAATGCCCGGCCAGGCGGGCCGCGGTGCTCGGATCGAAGATGTCGGTGTCGTACTCCAGCGCGCCCGAGAACCGGCCGTCCTCGTCGGCCAGCGCCAGCTCGAGGTCGAACTTGGCGGAGCGGGCGGCGACCGGCAGCCGGCTCACCGCCACGCCGGGCGCCAGGCCCGAGGCCGCCGGCCGCACGCCGGTCAGCAGCGAGAGCAGGGCCTGCAAGAGCGGCGTCCGCCGCTGATCGCGCTCGGGCTGCACCTCCTCGACGATGCGCTCGAACGGCAGGTCGGCGTTGGCGAGGGTCTCCAGGCAGGCGGTGCGGACGCGGGCGAGCAGGGCGGCGAACGGCGGCGCGCCGCGCAGCTCGACGCGCAGCACCGTGGTATCGACGAAGAAGCCGATCAGGCCCTCCAGCTCGGGCCGGCTGCGGCTCGCGACCGGCATGCCCACCAGCAGGTCGTCCACCCCGGCGGAGCGCGCGAGCAGCACGGTGAAGGCGGCCAGGAAGAGCATGTAGGGGGTCGCCCCCGCCCGCTGCGCCAGGGCGGCCAGGGCCGCGCCGCCGGCGGGCGCGATCCGCAGCGGCAGGCGGGCCCCGCGGCCCGAGGGGACCGGGGGGCGCGGCCGGTCGGTGGGCAGCGGCAGGGAGGCCGGCGCGCCGGCGAGGCGCTCGCGCCACCAGGCGAGCTGCCGCGCGAGACGCTCGCCGGCCGCCTGGCCGCGCTGCCAGACGGCGAAGTCGGTGTACTGCAGCGCCGGCTCCGGCAGCGGCGAGGGCCGGCCGGCGGCGGCGGCGGCATAGAGGCTGCTCAGCTCGCCGAACAGGATCTCCATCGACCTGGCGTCGGAGACGGCGTGGTGGAGGGTGACGAGGAGCGCGTGGTCGCGCGGCGCGAGGAGGAGCAGGCGGAAGCGGCTCACCGGACCGCGTGCCAGGTCCACCGGACGGGCGGCCTCCGCCGCCGCCAGGCGCAGCAGCTCCCGCTCGCGCGGCGCGGCGGCGAGGCCGGTCAGGTCGAGGAGCGGCAGCGGGGCCGCCGGCAGCGGGCCGACGGTCTGCACCGGATCGTCGCCCTGCAGGGCGAAGGTGGTCCGCAGCACCTCGTGGCGGCGCAGCACCTCGGCGACGGCGGCGGCCAGGGCCGCGGGGCTCAGGGGCCCGGCCAGGCGCAGCCCGTCGTAGACGTTGTAGGCGGCGGCGGCGGCCGGGCGCAGGCGGTCGAGCAGCCAGAGGCGCTGCTGCGCGAGCGACAGGGGGAAGACCGTCCGCCCGTCCCGGCGCCCGGGGATCCCGCCGGAGTCTTCGGGGGGCCTCCGCCGCGCCGCGAGGTGGCGCAGCAGGAGCTCCTGCTTCCGCGGCGAGAGCCGGGCGAGGCGCCCGGAGAGGCCGCTCACCGGAGGCCTCCGGCGCCGGGACCGGCGCCGTCGATCAACAGCGGCTCCAGATCCTCGTTGAAGTCGTCCAGGACGCCGGGGACGGGCCCGCCGCCGCCGAGCGAGAGCGCGGAGAGGCGCCGGTCGGGATCGGCGGTCATCGCCTCCAGCACCGTGCCGAGCTGCTCCAGCAGCCGGGCGGCGGTGCGGCGGTCGAACAGGTCGGTGTTGAATTCGAACAGCCCCTCGATCCCGCCGTCCCGTTCGACCAGGTACAGGCTCAGGTCGAACTTGGCCGAGCCCCCGTGGACCGGGAACGGGGTGAAGCGCAGGCCGGAGCTCTCCTCGCGCTGCAGCGCGAAGTTGTGCAGGATGAGCACGACCTGGAAGAAGGGGTGATGGCCGCCGCCGCGCTGCGGCCGCAGCGCCTCGACCAGCTGCGAGAACGGCAGGTCCTGATGGGAGTAGGCGCCGAGCGTCGTCTCGCGCACCCGGCCGAGCAGCTCGCGCCAGCTCGGATCGCCGCCGAGATCGGTGCGCAGCGCGAGCGCGTTGACGAAGAAACCGATCAGCCCCTCGGTCTCGCGCCGGCCGCGGTTGGCGACGTCCGTGCCCACCACCACGTCGTCCTGGCCGCAGACGGCGCGCAGCAGCGCGGTGAAGGCGGTGAGCAGCCCCATGAACAGGGTCGCGCCCTCGCCGCGGCAGAGGCCGAGCAGGGCGCCGGTGGCCGCGGCGTCCAGGCGCCAGGACAGGGTGGCGCCGCGGGTGCTCGGCAGCGCCGGGCGCGGGCGGTCGATGGGGAGGCGCAGCAGCGGCGGCGCACCGGCGAGACGGCCGCGCCACCAGGCGAGGTGCGCGGCCAGCACCTCGCCCTGCAGCCACTCGCGCTGCCAGCGGGCGAAGTCGCGGTACTGGACCGGCAGCTCCGGCAGGGGCGACGGACGGCCGGCCCGGAAGGCGCGGTAGAGGGCCGCGAGCTCGCGCACGAAGATGCCCAGCGACCAGCCGTCGGCGACGAGGTGATGGATGGTCAGGACCAGCACCTGATCGTCCTCGCCCAGGCGCGCGACGGCGAGGCGCAGCAGCGGGCCCGCGCCGAGATCGAACGGGCGCCGCTCCCAGGCGGCGGCCAGGCGGCGCACCTCGGCGGCGCCGTCCGGCAGCCCGCCCAGGTCCACCCAGCCCAGGGGCACCGGGCGCGGCGGAGCCACCACCTGCAGGGGAACGTCCTGCACCGTGCGGAACGAGGTGCGCAGCGTCTCGTGGCGGCGCACCAGCTCGTCGAGGCCGCGCCGCAGGGCCGCCGGATCGAGCGGCCCGCCGAGCGCCACCGCCAGCATGAGGTTGTTGGCCGCCGCCCCCGGCTCCATCTGCTCCTGGAACCAGAGCCGCTCCTGGGTCAGCGACAGCGGGGCCGGGCCGCCCGCGGCCTGGCGCGCGATCTCCAGGCCGCAGGGGAG
>JASLEW010000786.1 GCA_030150965.1 Thermoanaerobaculia bacterium
CTGGTCAACGAGGTCGTCGAGCATGTCGCCTCGGGGCTCCCGGTCACCCGGCGCTGGGACGTGACGCACGGCGAGCCGTCCCTGCTGGTCGAGGCGCCGCCCGACATCGGCGCGATCAAGCAGGCCGACATCGGGCTCGCGCGCTCGTGGCTGTACGCTTTCCGGGAGATCTTTCCGCACTACTTTGCCGGCGGCTACCAGGTCACCGGCTTCGGGCCGCTGCGCCACCAGCCGCGCCGCCGCGCCTATCTCCTGCAGCGCGACGCCGGGATCGCCGCCACATGAGCGGCCACCGCCGCCGCGCGCCGGGCGCGATGCCTCCGGAGGCGATCGATCACGCGGCGCTGGCGTGGCGCGGCGCCTGCCTGGAGGCGCTCGCCGCGGCGCTCGCCGCCCGGCGCGACCAGCTGACCGAAGGGCTCATCCGCCACTGCCGCAAGCTCCGCCGCGTCGCCGCCGCCGAGGTGGAGCTGGCGCTGCGGCGGCTGGGCGCGTTCGGCGAGGTCGCGGCCCTCCTCGCGGACGGGCGCGCGCCGCTCGGCACCGTGGCCATCGTGCTGCCGGGCAACGTCGGCCTGGCCAACCCGGTGGCCACCATCGGCACCGCCTTCCTCGCCGGCAACCGCGTGCTGGCGCGCTTTCCGCGCGCGCTGCGGGCGTGGGCGGCGGAGCTGGCGCCGCTGTTCACCACGCACCTGCCCGGCGTCCAATTCGATTCCCGTGGCGGCCCCGAGTTCCTGCACGCCGTGCTGGCGGACCCCGCGGTCGCCGCGGTGATGGTGTTCGGCGACGACCGCTGGGCGGCGGCGTATGAGCCGGCGGTGCGCGCGGCGCGGAAGAAATTGATCTTCGAGGGGCCGGGCAAGGACCCGTTCCTGGTGCTGCCCGGGGCCGATCTGGCGCGCGCCGCCGCCGACGCGGTGCGCGGCGCCTTCTACAACGCCGGCCAGGCCTGCACCTCGCCCGAGCGCTTCTACGTGCACACCGCCCTGGCCGCCGAGTTCACCGAGCGGGTGGTGGAGCTGACCCGCCGCGAGGCGGTGGGCGAGCCGGAGAGCGCCGAGGCCACCGTCGGGCCGATCAGCAGCCGCCGGGTCGCCTGGCGCATCGGCGAGCAGCTGGCGGACGCGCGGCGCCGCGGCGCCCGGCTGCCGATCGGCGGCCGGCTGCACGCCACGGTGCTGGCCGACGGCGGCGCCGTCACCTACGTCGAGCCGACGGTCGTGACCGGCGCCAGCGCCGCCATGCTACTCATGCAGGACGAGACGTTCGGGCCGATCCTCCCGATTCAAGAGGTGGCCGACGAGCCGGCGGCGCTCGACCTGGCCGGCGCCTCGCGCTACGGCCTGGCGGCGAGCGTCTACGGCGGCGGCGGCGAGGCCGCGGCGGCCCTCGCGGCCAGCCACGGCCAGGTGTTCCGCGACGAGATCTGGCTCGACCACGGCGGCCGCCACCTGCACGCCCCCTACGGCGGCCGCAAGCGCTCGGGATGGGTGTGGGAGTGGCGGGACGGCCGCCTCGTCCACCGCGAGGGGGCACGGATCAACGCCATCGAGCTCAGCCGCGCCGTGTCATGAACCCGGTGCGCCGGCCCGCCGCCGGTGCGCCCGCACAGGGAGCCGCCGATGCGTGACAACCCCAACCTGCCGTTTGCCCTCGCCGAGTACCAGCAACGGATCGCCCGGGTGCAGCAGAACCTGGCGGCGCGCGGCATCGACGCCTGCCTGATCAGCATCCCGGAGAACATCTATTACCTGACCGGTTTCACCAGCACCGGTTACTACATGTATCAGACGCTGATCCTGCCGGCCGCGGGCGAGCCGATGTTCGTCACCTACCTGGAGGAGAAGATCAACATCGTCCGCCGCTCGTGGATGGACCGCTTCCTCACCTACTCGGTGATCGAGGATCCGGTGGCGGTGACGGTGGCGGCGGTGCGCGAGATGGGGCTCGAGGACCGGGTGCTGGCGATCGAGGAGAGCGGGTTCTTCTTCCCCATCCGCACCTACAAGCGCCTGCTCGAGCTGCTGCCGCGCGCCTCGTGGACCGACGGCAGCGGCGCCGTCGAGCAGGTGCGCCTGGTCAAGAGCGCGGCCGAGATCGCCTACATCCGCCAGGGGGCGCGGGCGGCGATGGCGGGCATGCAGGCGGCGCTCGCCGCGGTCGAGCGCGGCCGGACCGAGAACGATCTCGCCGCCGAGGTCTACCGCGCCACCCTGCAGCACGGCAGCGAGTACCCGGGCAGCCCGCCCTACGTGGTGTCGGGCGAGCGCTCGGGGCTGCCGCACGGCACCTGGGAGGGGCGGGTGCTGCGCGACGGCGACATCGTCTTCCTCGAGCACTCCGGCTGCATCAAGCGCTACAGCGCGGCGATGATGCGCACCGCCTTCCTCGGCACGCCCCCCGACGTGGTGCGGCGCACCGCCGACATCATCCTGGCCGGCCTCGCCAAGGCGATCGCCGCCATCCGCCCCGGCGTCACCTCCGGCGAGGTGGACGCCGCCTGCCGCGACACCATCCGCGGCGCCGGCTTTGCCGACTACACCCACGAGACCGGCTACTCGATCGGCGTCTGCTACCCGCCGGGATGGAACGAGAGCCACATCATGAACCTCCATCCCGGCGACGACACGCTGCTGGTGCCGAACATGGTGTTCCACCTGGTGCCGTCGCTGATCATTCCCGAGATGAACGGCCACGTCGGCTTCTCCGACACCGTGGTGGTGACCGAGAGCGGCTGCGAGGTGCTCACCAACACCGCGGTCGAAAGGCGGCTGTATGTTGTCAACTGACCTGGCGCCGGCGCTGGCGATCCGCGGCGGCAGGCCGGCCGTGGCGGCGGGTGCGATCGTCGAGCGCTGGCCGCTGGTCACCGACGAGGACGTCGCGGCGGTCGCCGCCACGCTGCGCTCGGACAAGCTCTCGTGGATGAACAACGAGGCGGTGCCGCGGCTCGAGCGGCAGTGGGCCGACTACGTGGGGGCGCGGTACTGCATCGCCTTCAACAGCGGCACCGCGGCGCTGCACGCGGCGGTGGCGGCGAGCGGCGTCGAGCCGGGCGACGAGGTGGTGGTGCCGGCGCTCACCTTCCTCGCCTCGGCGTCGGCGGTGATCCATCACCAGGGGCTGCCGGTGTTCGTCGATATCGACCCGGAGACCTACACCCTCGACCCGGCGCAACTCGAAGAGCAGATCACCCCGCGCACCCGCGCCGTGGTGGCGGTGCATCTGCACGGGCTGCCGGCCGACCTCGATCCGATCCTGGCCATCGCCCACCGCCACGGCGTCAAGGTGATCGAGGACACGGCGCAGGCGCCGGGCGCGCTGTACAAGGGGCGGCGGGTCGGCGCCATCGGCGACCTCGGCGCCTACAGCATCATGGCCGGCAAAAACCTGCCCACCGCCGGCGAAGGGGGGCTGCTCACCACCGACGATCCGGCGCTGCGCGATCACGCCGACATGGTGAAGATGTTCGGCGAGCGCGTGGGGCCCGACGGCGAGCGCGAGTACAACGCCCTCACCATGGGCTGGAACTACCGCTTCAGCGCCATCCTCGCCGCCTTCACCTCGAGCCAGCTGGCGCGGCTCGACGCCCACACCGCGGCGGTGCAGGAGGGGGCGGAGTACCTGGCGGCGGGCATGGCCGAGATCCCCGGCCTGGTGCCGCCGCGGGTGCCCGCGGGGCGCACCCACGTCTATCACCACTTCCGTTTCCGCGTCGATCCGCGGGCGGCCGGCATCGATCTTTCCACCGGCCGGATGCGCAAGGCGGTGCAGGACCTGATGGCCGCCGAGGGCGTGCCGCTGATCGAGTACCAGAACCGGCCGGTGCCCGGGCAGCTCCTGTTCCAGGAGCGGCGCGGCTACGGCCGCGGCTGCCCGTGGAGCTGCGGCCATGCCGGGCGCGAGATCCGCTACCGCATCGAGGACTATCCGCGGACCCTCGACGTCATCCGCGGCACGCTGCTCATCGGCCACCGCCTGTGCATGGCGAGCTTCCTCGAGCGCTCGAACCTCGACCTCTACCTGGCGGCCTTTCACAAGGTTTTCTCCCACCGCGGCGAGCTGCTCGCCCACGGGCGCGCCCTCGATTACCGCGAGCCCTGGGAGCAGTCCGCGCGGCTGTGGTAGGGCCGCGTTCCATCCTTCGCCCGCTCGACCAGAGGAGACCGCGGCATGGTCCTATCCCCCGTTACGGCGCCGCCGCCGACCGGCCGGCGCCCCGAGTCCCTGACCGAGATCGCCCACACCCTGCGCCGCCACGTGGTGCACATGGCGGCCGATTCGCCGGGAGCGCATGTCGGCGGCTCGATGTCGGCGGTCGAGATCCTGACCGTGCTCCTCTTCGACGGCGTGCTGCGGGTCGATCCCGCGCGGCCGAAGATGGAGGGGCGCGACTACCTGATCTTCAGCAAGGGGCACGCCTCGGCCGCGCTCTACGCGGCGCTCGCCGAGCGCGGCTTCTTCCCGGTCGCGGAGCTCGCGACCTACAAGCAGATGGGAAGCCGCCTGGCCGGCCATTCGCTCAAGAGCATCCCCGGCGTCGAGCTGGCCACCGGCTCGCTCGGCCACGGGCTGGCGGTGGGCAACGGCATCGCGCTCGACGCCAAGCACGACCGGCTGGCCTTCCGCGTGTTCGTGGTGCTCGGCGACGGCGAGTGCCAGGAGGGGTCGGTGTGGGAGGCGGCGATGACCGCGGCGCACTACCGGCTCGACAACGTGGTGGCGATCGTCGACCGCAACGGCGTGCAGGAGGACGGCCCGACCGAGGAGATCATGGCGCTCGAGCCGTTCGCCGCCAAGTGGCGCGCCTTCAACTGGGAGGTGCGCGAGGTGGACGGCCACGACCTCGCGGCGCTGTCTCAGGCCCTGCACGAGGTGCCGTTCGCTCCCGGGCGGCCGTCGCTGCTGCTCGCCAACACGGTCAAGGGCAAGGGCGTCTCGTTTGCCGAGAACACCAACGCCTGGCACTACGGCAAGCTCTCCGCCGAGCTCAGGGCGCGGGCGCTGGCCGACCTCGACGAGGCGCTCGCCAGGGCGCCGGGGGGGCGGCCGTGAGCGGCGCCGCGGTGACCGACCTGAGCGTGTCCGGCGTGACGGCGGCGGCCGGGGCGGCGGCGGGCATGGC
>JASLEW010000845.1 GCA_030150965.1 Thermoanaerobaculia bacterium
CGACGGGCCCGGCGGCGGGTCTCACGGCCCTGCTGCCGGCGGCCGGCGTGCTGCTGCCCGCGGTGATGGGCCTGGGGATGGTGATCTGGCTGCTCGAGGAGGAGCGCTCGCGCGCCTTCAAGGCGACCGAGCAGGCGGCCCACCTCGCCTACTACGACAGCCTCACCAAGCTGGCCAACCGCAACCTTTTTCACGAGCACCTGCGGCTGGCCATGGCGCGCATCCGCGGCACCGGCCTCGGCGTGGCGGTCTTCGTGCTCGACCTCGACCGCTTCAAGAGCATCAACGACTCGCTCGGCCACCGCCGCGGCGACCGCATGCTGCGCCTGGTCGGCGACCGGCTGCGCGGCAGCCTGCGGCCCGGCGACACCGTCGCCCGGCTGGGCGGCGACGAGTTCGCGGTGCTGCTGCCGGCGGTGGCCGCCGAGCGCGACATGGTGCGCCTGGGCGAGAAGGTGCTGGAGTCGCTGCGCCGCCCGTACAGCCTCGACGGCCACGAGATCGTCACCACCGCCAGCCTCGGCATCAGCCGCTTCCCCGAGGACGGGGCGAGCGCCGAGGCGCTGCTCAGGAAGGCCGACGTCGCCATGTACCAGGCGAAGGCGCTCGGCCGCGACGGCCTGCAGGTCTACACCGCCGCCATGGACGCCCACGCGCTCGACCGGCTGTCGCTCGAGGGCGACCTGCGCAAGGCGCTCGCGGCCGGCGACGAGCTGACGCTCTTCTACCAGCCGCAGCTCGACGCCGCGACCGGCCGCATCGAGGGCGTCGAGGCGCTGGTGCGCTGGCAGCACCCGGTGCGGGGGCTGCTGATGCCGGGCGACTTCCTGTGGATCGCCGAGGCGAGCGGGCTGTCGCATCCGCTCGACCGCTGGGTGCTCGCGACCGCCTGCCGCCAGGTCCGCACCTGGCACGACGAGGGGGTGCCGCTGCCGCGCCTGGCGGTGAACCTCTCGGCCCGCCCCTTCCAGCGGCCCGACCTGGTGGAGCGGATCAAGGACGTGCTGTGGGAGACCGGTCTGTCGTCCTCCTGCCTGGAGCTGGAGATCACCGAGACGCTGGCGATGCAGAACGCCGAGGAGAGCCTGACCACGCTGCGCGGCCTCAAGGAGCTCGGCGTGCGCATCGCGATCGACGACTTCGGCACCGGCTACTCGTCGCTCTCCTACCTGCGCAACTTCCCGATCGACACGCTCAAGATCGACGCCTCGTTCGTCCGCTCGCTCACCCAGGACAGCAGCAGCCTGGAGATCGCCGCGGCGGTGATCGCGCTCGCCCGCAGCCTGGGAATCCGCGTCGTGGCCGAGGGTGTTGAGCAGGAGCAGCAGTGGCGCCTGCTGCGCCAGCGCGGCTGCGACGAGGTGCAGGGGTACTACTTCAGCGAGCCGCTGCCCGCCGACGCCTGCCGCGAGCTGGTGCTGGCCCGCCGCAGCCTGGTGCCGCCGCGCGCCGACGAGGAGGAGCAGGCCGCCGCCAGCTGATCCTCATCCGCCGTCCACGCGATCGGCGCGGCCCGAGCGGCCGCGCGAGGTGCGCGATCCGCACGAGCCGCGCGATCCGCACGATCGGATCACCGCCATCGGCGGTCCTGGGAGGTCTCATCGAAATGCCCGAAGAAGCCGAGATCGAGCTCGACAAGATCCGCGAGGAAGTGCACGAGGAGCTGGAGCGGGAGGGCGGCGATTTCCTGAAGCGCATCGCGCTGTCGACCGCCATCCTGGCGGCGTTCGCCGCCGTCGCCGCGCTGCTCGCCGGCGGCACGGTCAACCAGGCCCTGGTGTACAAGACCGAGGCGACCACGCTCCAGGCCCAGGCCTCCGACCAGTGGACCTACTACCAGGCCAAGGGCATCAAGGGCGCCATCCAGGAGGCGACCGCCAACGCCTGGCTGGCCGCCGGCAAGCCGGTGCCGCCGCACACTTCGCAGGAGGCCGCCCGCTACCGCGCCGATCAGAAGCGGATCGAGGAGCAGGCGCACGCCCTGGAGCGGCAGCGCGACCAGCGCTCGGAGCATGCCGACCACCTGCTGCACGCCCACCACCGCTACGCCGACGCGGTGGCGCTGTTCCAGGTGGCGATCGCGCTCGGCGCCGTCGCCGCCCTGAGCCGCAGCCGCTGGATCTGGTACGGCTCGATGACGGCCGGCGCCGCCGGCATCATCCTCTTCCTGCTCACCGTCTCGGGATAGCCGCGCGGCCGGCGCCAGCGCGGCGCCCAACGAGCCGAACGGGCAGCTCGGCGCCCGGCCAAGCCGAGCGAGCAGCGCGGCACCCGGCCAAGCCGCACCGCAGGTGCGGCGCCTGATGGAACCCGCGCGCTACTCGCCGCGCGTGGCGACGGCGATCAGCCCCAGCCCGCGTCCGGGCAGCAGCGGATCGAGGTGCCGCAGGAGCGGCACCATCACGTTGAAGAGCTTGAGCTGCAGGCGCCCGAACTCGCGCCGGCGCAGCACCCTGCCGTTCCACCACCAGCCGGGCACCGAGACGCGGTTGAACTCGCGCATCTCCGCGAGCTGGAACCCGGCCTGGCGCAGCTCCTCGGCCAGCTTCTCCTTGCGGTAGCGGCAGCGGTGCCCCAGCACCTCGTCGAGGCTCGAGAAGAGCGCCGGGTTCTGCGGCACGTAGAGCACCAGCCGGCCGCCCGGCGCCAGCGCCCCGCGCATGTGGCGCAACGCCGCGAGCGGGTCGCGCACGTGCTCCAGGACGTTGAGGCAGACCACGGTGTCGAACCGTCCCTGCCAATCGGCGAAGGCCGACCCGTCCTCCAGGTCGATGCGCGCCACCCGCAGGTAGGGCTTGCCGAGGGCGAGGTTCTGGAGGTAGGCGAGATAGTGCGGATTGATGTCGCTCGCCAGGTAGAGGTCGCGCGGCAGCAGCTCGGTGGTGATGTTGCCGATGCCGGCGCCGATCTCCAGCACCCGCGCGCCGACCGACGGGGCGATCGCGTCCGCCATCCAGCGGTTGAACAGGCGCGCCCGCTCCAGGCTGTGCAGGATGTGGGAGCCGTACTCGTCCTCGGCGTAGAGGTCGTCCACCAGCCAGAAGCGGACGATGGCGGAGAGCGCCTTCCAGGCGTCTTTGGCGCCGATCTTCTTGCCCTCGCGGTAGGTGCGGCCGAGGTAGCTGATCGGCACCTCGAACAGGCGGCACTCGCGCTTCGCCACCTTGGCGGTGATCTCGGGCTCCATGGCGAAATCGTTGGAGCGGATCGGCAGCGATTTGATCAGGGGGGCGCGGAAGACCTTGTAGCAGGTCTCCATGTCGGTGAGGTTGAGATCGGTGAACCAGTTGCTGAGCAGGGTCAGGAAGCGGTTGCCGAGCGTGTGGCGGAAATAGAGCACGCGCCGGCGCTCGCTCGACAGGAAGCGCGAGCCGTAGACCACGTCGGCGCCGTCCTCCAGGAACGGCCGCACCAGGTGGCCGTAGTCGCGCGGGTCGTATTCGAGGTCGGCGTCCTGGAACAGCACCAGGTCGCCGGTCGCCGCCGCGATGCCGCGCCGGATGGCGGCGCCCTTGCCCTGGTTGCGCTCCTGCTCGAACAGGCGGATGCGCGGCTCCCCGGCGGCCAGCTGGCGCAGGATCTCGCGGCTGCCGTCGCGCGAGCCGTCGTCGACGATCACCAGCTCCAGCTCGCGGATCTCCGGCGCCGCCACCGCGAGCACCCGCCGCACCAGCTCGCGCACCAGGTAGCGCTCGTTGTACACCGGGATGATGACCGAGAGCTTGACTCCCGACCTGGTCGTATTCTCTGCAGGGCTCACGGGCGCGGGATCTTAGCACTACCGCCGCCGGGCGCGCACCAGCAGCTGGTAGCCCAGGAGCTTCGGCAGCAGGCGGGTGGGGCCGGCGAGGCCCGCCGCGGCCGCCGCCAGGAGCGGCCGCGGCAGCCGCGGCAGGGCGAGCGGCAGCGGGATGGTGGAGACCAGCTCGCGCTCGACCGTGAACCCGGCGGCGGCGAGCAGACGGCGCAGCAGGCTGCGGGTGAAGAAGACCCGGTGGGTGCGGTCGAGCAGGCCGCGGTCGGCGTAGGGAAAGCGCCCGAACAGGAGGTTCAGCCGCACGTAGACGTTGGCGATGTTCGGCACCGACAGCAGCAGCGGCGCGCCCGGCTCCAGGGCGTCGTGGATCAGGTGCAGCATCCGCCCCGGGTCGCTCAGGTGCTCCAGGGTGTCGGCGGCGAGCACCGCGGCGAAATTGCGCGGCAGCATGGGGATGCTCTCCAGGTCGACGATGGCGCCGCCGGAGAGGTTCTCGATCATCGCCGGCAGGCAGTCCACCGAGCTCTCCAGGCCGAACCACCGCAGGTCCGGGCGGCGCACCAGCCGCGCCACGTGCGCCGCGCCGGGGCCCAGCTCGAGCAGGCTGGCGCCACACGGCAGCCGCGCCACCCACGAGGCCAGGATGCGGTGGCTGGAGCCGGAGAAATCCTTGAGGACGTACCGCTCAGTGGAAGAGCTTGGAATGCCGGATCCCCTTCACGTGGAGCTTGAAGGCGGCCAGGACGCCGAGGACCGCGAAGCCGTAGCGCACGCTGCGCCAGAAGCCGATCTGCGACGCCTCCTCGAAGTAGCGGGTGGCGATCGGGATCTCACGGATGCGCATCCCGTGGTAGACGCCCTGGGCGATGATCTCGGTGTCGAAGACGAAGTCGTCCGAGTTGGCCTCCAGGTCGATCGCCTCCAGGTAGCGGCGGCTGTAGGCCCGCAGCCCGGAGTGATACTCGGAGAGGAAGACGTAGAAGACGGCGTTGGCGCAGGCGGTCAGGCCGAGGTTGGCGAAATACTTCCATTTCGGCATGCCGCCCTCGATCGGCCGCCCGCCGAGCATGCGGCTGCCGAAGACGGCGTCGCAGTCGCCGTCGAGCAGCGGCTGCGCCAGCCCGGGGATGTAGCGCGGATCGTACTGGTGGTCGGGGTGGACCATCACCACGATGTCGGCGCCGCGCGCCAGCGCCTCGCGGTAGCAGGTCTTCTGATTGCCGCCGTAGCCCCGGTTGCGCGGATGGACCAGGGTGTGGAGGCCGAGCCCGCGCGCCACCTCGACGGTGCCGTCGCGGCTCGCGTCGTCCACCAGCACGATGTCGTCCACCCAGCCCGCGGGCAGATCGCGGAAGGTGCGCTCCAGGGTCTTCTCGGCGTTGTAGGCCGGCATCACCACGCAGATCTTCTGAGACCGCCGCGGTGAGGGCTCGACGCGGGGCTCGGAGGTCAAGCGAGGGGGGCCGGGGACGAGGTTGCGTGCACGAACACGCCTAAGTATAGTGAGCCGGCCATGCCGCCTCAAGTCGGCGGGGTGAGCCGGCCTGAGCCTGCCCGCCGGACACGGCCTTCGCTCAGCTGCCGGGCTCGGAAGCCCGACGCCCATGCCTGGGATGCCCGACGCTCTCGATCCTCTCGTCGCCGAACGCCGCCTGGGCGCGGCGGAGGGCGAAGCCTTCGACGGCCGGCTGCGCGAGGCCGAGGAGAGCGAGCGCGCCGAGCGCCTGCGCGGCCCTGCCCTGCCGGGGACGGCGGCCGGGGAGGGGGAGGCGGCCACCGCCGAGGCGCCGCCCGAAGGCCGGGCCTCCCTCCCGGCGCTGCAGCTCGAGGCCGAGAACCGGCGGCTGCGCGACTACTACGTGGCGGTGCAGAACTCGCGGGCGTGGCGGCTCACCCAGCAGCTCCGCCGGCTGGCCGGGCGGCGGACCTGGTGAGCGACATGGGCCCGAGCGACGCGGCGAGCGCGACGACCTGGACGAGCTGACAACCGCGAATGGCGCCCACCTCCCAGACGACGCAGGCGGCCGGGACTCCGCGCAGCGAGCCGGCGGACGCCGGGCCGCAGGAGCCGGGGGCGCGCATCGCCTGGCTCGAAGGGCGGGTGGCGGCGCTGGAGGCGGCACTCACCCGGCGGTCGGCCGAGGTGCGCGAGCTCCAGCGCCACCTCTGCCGGCGCGACCTGGAGCACCTGGCGCGGGTGCAGGCCGGCCTGCCGGTCCTGCCGCGGCTCGCCTGCGCGCCGGAGCTGTGGCAGGAGACCTGGGAGCTGACCGAGGCCCAGGTGCCCGAGACGCTGCAGGACCTCTGGGCGACGCTCTACCCGCGGAGCGCCGCCCGGTGAGCGAGCCGCGGATCACCCTCATCGTCCTCGCCTGGAACCATTGGGAGCTCACCGAGCGCTGCCTGCGGACGCTCGCCGCCACCGACCTCGACGGCGCCGAGGTGCTGGTGGTGGACAACGG
>JASLEW010000018.1 GCA_030150965.1 Thermoanaerobaculia bacterium
CCCCTCCCACGGCCGGGCAAGGAGGCAGGCACCCGCTCTCCCTGGGCCTCCCCCGAGGGCCGCCCCCGCCCCACCATGTGACACTTCGTAACAGTAGGTGTCGCCTTATCTCGTAAAGGTAGGTGTCGCTTGACAGCTGTAGCGCTCCCGGGCACCAAACCGGCCCCTCCCCGGTTGTGGGCCGCCCTTGGTCTCGTGAGGCCTTGCGCCGATCTTCGCCGCGAGTGCTGGTGCCGAATGGAGGACGAAGCGGGTGAAGTGGCTAGATGAGGCCGCGCCGGCGGCATGCCGGACCGGCTTACGTTGTTCAGCTAGAGGCAGTGCCCGGATCTGCGAGCCAAGACATCTACCGCGCCGAGTCCTTCGCGGTGCGCCGGGCGCAGGATTCGGCGCTACGTGGGCACGATGCGCGGAGGCTCCGGCAGCTCTGCTCGCCAGTGAAACCTGAAGTACTGCTTGACCAGCCGCCACCGCTCTGCCTCCATCACGCCCTGCACCAGGCGGTTCTTTAGAAGGAGGATAATGGCGCGGCCTTGCGTGTGCAGGCCGAGATTACGGGTCACCGAGAGCAGCGTTTCAGAGAAGGCGATAATCTCCCGGTCGAGCCCCCGATGCTCCGACATCGCGTGCAGGAGATCCACCCCTATCAGCGTCAGCTCCACCGGGTGCTTCCCCTCCTGGTCGAGCATACGGAACAGCATGCGCAGGATCTTGACCGCCTCGGCATGCCGTCCCAGGTTGAAGGCGATCCTTCCTTCGAGCCAGTACATGCGGAGGCGGACCCACACATCTGTCCGCGCAAAATGCATATAGAGGTCTCGGGACTTCTCCAGGAGGGTCAATGCCCCTTGCGCGCCCCCCAACTCATTGAGCAGCCAGATCTCGTGATGTCGATGAAGCCACTCAAGCATCGGCTCGACCGACGGATCAAAGAGGTCCGCGGCACGGTGAAGGTAGAGAAGCGCCTTCTCCGGGTTGTATTCGCCTGCGATGCAAGTAAGAGAGAGAAGCACCCGCCCCTGCATGTGCTCGTCGGCCACGAGTTCGTACTGGAGCAATGCTTGGGTGTAAGCCTCTTCCGCCTCTTTGTACCGTCCCACATCCGCAAGGTATGCGCCAAGATGTCGGGAGACTGCCGCGGCCACCAACGGGTCGGCGGTTCCCTCACTGGCATAGTCGGTCGCAAGATTGAGTGCCGTTTCCGCACCGGCAAAATCCGCGCCCATCCTGGTGGCGGTGGCATAGATCGCCGTGGCAGCGGCCAAGTAATCATTGCGCAGCGGCTCGGGAATCGGCAGATTGCTCGCCACCTCTTGGGCGATCTGCGCCGCTACGAGCGCTTTCGGTGGATCACGTCGAACTTCCAAGAGGGCCACCTCGATCGCCCGCTCATAGAGACCCATGGTGTGGAACTCCTCCCTGGAGTTGAGCCATTGAATCGGCCCCTCAACGGTCTGAAGTTCCGCCCATTGCGCTACTCCCGTCAAGCGCCGCGTGCCTATCGGCTCGGGCTCGACCGCCAGTTCGGTAAAGAGCACTGTCGAGATTTTGCCGAGTATGCCGGCTCCGCTGGCAACCTCGCCGAAAACCTTTGTACACTTTTCACAATTCTGTAATAGGTGGCGTATAACGAACAGCCGTTCGTCTGGAGACAGTGAACCTTCCAAGAACGCCTGCGCCATGGTCGCCGAGACGTGGCGCGGCTGCATGGGGACCACGTTGTCGTTACCGTTTCCAGTCTCTCCCATTCTGCTATCTCCATTGGTATCCGAGAGACAGCACAGTAGCAGATACGCGCAACCCTGTACAAGGCGGGGCGCCGAAGAGCGCGACCCCTCGGCGCCCCGAGCTGGCCGGCCTAGTGAGGTCCAGGCGCCTGGGGGCCGCCGTCCGGGTTTCCCATTCCGCCCGAATCTGGCGTCACCAGAGGGTAGTGAGTACCCAGGGTGGGTATCAGCCATGAGAAGAGGGAGAGGAGGAACGTGCCGACGGTGTGCATAAGCGCAAGCCTTTCCGGGAGGCGGTACACCTCCAGGCCCTTATGGCAGGGAGAGATCGCCCCTTTTGGCATAGTGCCACCAAGACGGGGCTGAGGGGGAAAGAAAGGGCCGGCTTCGTTCTGGCAGCGGCTCAATGCACCGCTTTCCAGCGGACCCTACCCCTGGACGGTCTCGGCCGAGAAGGGCCGCGACACCACACCGTCTGCTATGAGCTTCAAGTAGATCGAGTGGTTGAACACGGCGATCAAGCCCTCCTGGCCGAAGACGGGCGCGAACTCCTGGCAAGGAGGGGCGCATCCGCCGCGCCCACCCGGAAGGAGATCAGGGTGCCGGCGTTCCCGAGGACTGCATCGCGGATCTCCGCCGAGAGCTGGCCCAGGTATTGATTCGCGAGAACGAAGCCCAACGCGTACTTGCTGTCAGCGAGACGCCTAAATTCCCCCCATGCCGGACGCTAAAATTCCCCCCCTCCGGAAGGAGAGGAAGGGATGAGCGAAGCAAGTGGCAACGAGAAGGAGTCGGCCTTGGTGCCGGCGGCGGCGGCGCGGGCCGATGTGGCGGCGGAGCCAGGAGCGGTGTCGGACATGCTCTCTGCGGCGCCTGGAGGCGTCCAGGAGGGCGAGTTGGTCGACGAGCGACTGTGGGGAGCGATCGCGGCTTTGCGGGAGCGTGGCATGGCAAAGAAGGCGATTGCGCGGCAGCTCGGGCTCGACGTGAAGACGGTGCGGAAGTGGTGGCAGCGGACCTGGCAGGCGCAGCAGCGCCGGCAGCGGGGGCGCCTTCTGGACCGGTGGGAGGCGTTCTTGCGGGCGCGAGCGCCGGAGGTGGGTTTCAACAGCGTCGTGCTGAGCCGAGAGCTTGCAAGGCTTGGCCAGCGCTGCTGCGCCTCGACGGTGTCGAAGTACATCGCGCCATGGCGAGCGGAGCAGCGGGCGGTGGAGCCGACGGTGCGGTTCGAGACCGGGCCTGGCCAGCAAGGGCAGGTGGACTGGGGGAGCACCTGGATCCATCTCGGCGAGGAGCGGGTGCGGGTGCACCTGTTCACGATGGTGCTGGGCTTCAGCCGCCGGCTGTTCGCCAGGGCGTACCTCAACGAGGGGCTGGAATCGTTGCTGGACGCTCATGTGGCGGCGTTCGCGCACTTCGGCGGTCGTCCGGAGAGTCTGCTCTATGACAACCCGCGGACGATCGTCACCGCCAAGGACGAGGCGACGGGCAAGGTGAGTTGGAACACCACGTTCAAGGACCGCATGGACTTCTACGGGTTGAAGCTCCAGCTGTGCCGCTACTA
Source organism: Thermoanaerobaculia bacterium (assembly GCA_030150965.1). Lineage (GTDB taxonomy): Bacteria > Acidobacteriota > Thermoanaerobaculia > Multivoradales > UBA5704 > JASLEW01. The sequence goes on from JASLEW010000018.1 coordinate 3,292, forward strand.
CCGGGCTCAAACGAAGGGCAAGGTGGAGAGCGGCGTCAAGTACGTCAAGGGCAACGGCTTGGCGGGCCGGCGTTTCGCCAGCCTCGATGCGCTCAATGATCACCTTGTGGGATGGTGCGTCGAGGTGGCCGACCAACGGGTGCACGGCACGACGCACGAGAAGCCTGCGGAGCGTTTCGCCCGTGCCGAGCGGCTGATCGCGGTGGACCAGCGTTCGCCGACTCCACGGGAACGGATGGTGAGCCGGCAGGTGCCCCGTGACGGCTACGTCGCGGTCGAGGCCAATCGCTATCCGGTGCCCTTGGAGTGGGCTGGCGCGGTCGCGGAGGTGCGCATCCTGGCCGAGGAGATCTGGATCCATCGCGATGGGTTCGACCCCATCCGCCACACCCGGTTGACGGGCAAGCACCAGGTGGCGCGCTGGAGCGGTCCTGGCCGGGAGGTGCCGCGGCGAGCACCCGCGCCCGCTGCGGGGCCGCCACGCTTCGATCCGGCCTACGTGGAGCGGATCGGCGAGGTCAAGATCCGGCCGCTCGGCCACTACGAAGGGCTGCTCTCCGAGGTGCGCTCATGAGCGCCGGTGCGGTCCAGATCGATCGGCTGCAGGAGCAACTGCGGCGCCTGAAGCTGGTGCGCACGGCCGAGCAGCTGCCGTCGCTGCTTCAGGAGGCGAGCAAGAAGGAGCTGCCGTACACCGACCTGCTCGAGGATCTGCTCGGCCGGGAGCTGGCGGCCAAGCAAGAGCGCCACACGGCGATGAAGACGAGCATGGCGCGCTTCCCCTTCCACAAGACGCTGGAGAGCTTCGACTTCAAGTTTCAGCCGTCGATTGAGCCGAAGGTGATCCGTGAACTCGCCACCTGCCGGTTCATCGCCGACGCGGACAACGTGCTGCTGCTCGGGCCGCCCGGGGTCGGCAAGACGCATCTGTCGGTGGCCCTGGGTCTGAAGGCTTGCGCCGCCGGCTACCGGACGGCCTTCGCCACGGCGACGTCGCTGGTCAATACGCTGACGCGGGCGCACCAGGAGAACCGCCTGGAGGAGAAGCTGAAGCAGCTCATCCAGCCCAAGCTATTGATAATAGATGAGATAGGATACCTGCCGCTGGACCGTCTGGGGGCGAATCTGCTCTTCCAGCTGGTGTCGCGCCGCTACGAGCGCGGCTCGATCCTGATCACGTCGAACCAGAGCCTGGCCGGCTGGGGTCAGGTCTTCGGCGACCAGGTGATCGCGACGGCGATCCTCGACCGGCTGCTGCATCACTCCACCATCGTCAACATCAAGGGCGAGAGCTACCGGCTGAAGGAGAAGCGCAGGGCTGGTCTGCTGACGCGCAGCGAGCCGCACCTCGCCGAGCCGCTTGCGGTCGAGGAGGCGAGCTGATCATGCGCTGGCAAAGAAGCGAGTCCGCCGCGGTCGCGGTCCCCGTAGGCACTCCAGGCCGGCGCGCGCTACGCGCCTGGGAGGGAGGCTGTTGCCCCCCTTCCAGGTTGGCGGTCCCGGCGACGGCCGCCCTCCCGTCCCCCACCGCCCGCCCAACGCACGCATGGGC
>JASLEW010000065.1 GCA_030150965.1 Thermoanaerobaculia bacterium
CGGCACCGCTCGCTCCGGCCGCCGCCGCCAGCGGCGACCGCGCCAGCAGGCCGAGCCCGCCGAACAGCGCGATCGAGCCGATCTTGAGCACGGTGAGGGCGTTCTGCACCCCCGCCCCCTCGCGCAGCCCGACGTGGTTCACCGCGGTCAGCACCAGGATGGCGCCGATCGCCGCCACCTGCCCGCCCGAGAGCGTCCAGGTCCAGGGGCCCACCGGCACCCGCAGCAGCAGGTGCCCGGTCGAGAACCAGGGCAGGAAGCTCCCCAGGTACTCGCCGAAGGCCACGCCGAGCGCCGCGAGCCCTCCCGACATGATGACCAGGAAAGCCGTCCAGCCGTAGAGGAAGCCCCAGACCGGCCCGTAGACCTCCTTGAGGTACTGGTAGACCCCGCCGGCGCGCGGGAAGAGGACGCCCAGCTCGGCGAAGGTCAGCGCCCCCGCCAGGCTCAGCAGCCCGCCGGCCGCCCACACCAGCAGCATCAGGCCGCCGTGCGGCAGCCCCTGCGCCATGTCGTGCGGGGTGAGGAAGATGCCGGTGCCGACGACCGACCCGATGGTGAGCAGGGTGCAGTCCCAGAGGCCCAGCCCCCGCACCAGGCCGCCGCCGGCGCGCTCCTCGGCGCCCGCGCCCGCGGCGATCGCCGCCGCCGCGGCGGCCGGACCGCCCTGCTGCACTTCCGTCGGCGCGATGGTCACCGGCGGCTATCTTGGTCGAACGGGAGCGGAAACGCCAGGGTGGTGCGGCCGATGCCGGCGTCGGAGCCCGCGGGCGGCGATCGCCCGCGGGACGGCGGGGCGGCGGGCGCCGAGGTCAGAGCGTCGCGACCGGTCACGCCCGTGCGATCCGGCCTGTCATAGTGAGCGTCGGAGCGGGGATGCCGAGCTCGGGACCATCCCTTCAGGAGTCGGCTACGCGGACTTCTCGATAGGCTGACCTCTTGTAGTCACAACACCATGCCGGCCCGGCCGGCGCAAGGAGAGACGAGATGAAGATCAAGGTGACCAGCATCTACGTGGATGACCAGGAGAAGGCCCTGCGCTTCTATACGGAGGTGCTGGGCTTTGCCAAGAAGGCCGATTTCAGCAATGGCCCGTTCCGCTGGCTGACCGTGGCCCCGTCCGAGGACGCGGACGGCGTCGAGCTGCAGCTGGCGCCGAACGACAACCCCGCGGCCAAGGCGTATCAGCAGGCGCTCTTGCAACAGGACCAGCCCGCGATCATGTTCTTCACCGATGACGTCAAGGGCGACTACGAGCGGATCAAGGCGCGCGGCGCCGAGTTCACGATGCCGCCCACGGCGGTGACCGGCTCGACCATTGCGAGGCTGAAAGACACCTGCGGCAACCTGGTTCAGCTCACCCAGCTGGGTCGCCATTGAGGCCGGGCGCGCGGACTCTTTGACGGACAGGGAGCGCCGGCCTGGCGGGCGGCGCGGCCTGGAACCCCCGGCGAGACGGGCGCGCCGGGCAGGTGGAGCGGCGAGGGACCGGCCGGGAGGAGGGACATCGGCGGGCGGCGACGCCGCCCGCCGAGACGGGGGCGGGAACCAGGGCCGCCTGCCCGGGATAGACTCGCCGCCGGCCGCCGCCGCTCGTCGGGCGGCGGCAAGGGGGCAGGGGAGATGGCGGCAGGCAGCGCGGCGGTGGACTGGACGATCGAGGCGGACATCCGGCGGGCGGCGACGCTGCCCGCCGAGGCCTACCGCGACCCGGAGCTCTTCGCCCTGGCGCGCGAGCGCGTCTTCGCCCGCAGCTGGCAGTGGGCGGGCGACGCAGACGCGGTGCGCGTCCCCGGCCAGGTGCAGCCGTTCACCCTGCTCGAGGGGCTGCTCGACGAGCCGCTGCTCCTCGCCCGCGACGGCCAGGACACCCTGCGCTGCCTGTCGAACGTCTGCACCCACCGCGGCACCGTGCTCTGCCCGGGGGCGGGGGTCGAGTCGGTGCTGCGCTGCCGCTACCACGGCCGCCGCTTCGCCCTCGACGGCCGGATGCTGTCGATGCCCGAGTTCGAGGGGGCCGAGGGGTTCCCCTCGGCGGCCGACCACCTGCGGCAGCTGGCGCTCGGCAGCTGGGGCAAGTTCCTGTTCGCCTGCCTGGCGCCGCCGTCGGCAACGGCGTCGCTCGCCCCGTTCGCCCCGTTCTCCGAAGTCACCGCCGAGATGGCCGAGCGGCTCTCCTGGCTGCCGCTCGCCGACGCGGTCTTCGATCCGGCGCGCTCGCGCGACTACCTGGTGCGCGCCCACTGGGCCCTCTACTGCGACAACTACCTGGAGGGCTTCCACATCCCCTACGTGCACGCGGGCCTGGCCGGCGCCCTCGACTACGGCAGCTACGCCACCGAGCTCCACCCCTGGTCCAGCCTGCAGCTGGGCGTGGCGAGCGGCGGCGAGGACGCCTTCGAGCCGCCGCCCGGCTCGCCCGATCACGGCCGGCGGATCGCCGCCTACTACTACTGGCTGTTCCCCAACACCATGGTGAACGTCTACCCGTGGGGCATCTCGGTCAACGTGGTGCGCCCACTGGCCCCCGACCGCACCAGGGTCTCCTTCCTGAGCTACGTCTGGGACCCGGACCGCCTGGACCGCGGCGCCGGCAGCGGCCTCGACCGCGTCGAGCGCGAGGACGAGGCGGTGGTGGAGAGCGTCCAGGCCGGCCTGCGCTCGCGCCTCTACCGCCGCGGCCGCTACTCGCCGAGCCGCGAGCAGGGGATCCACCACTTCCACCGCCTGCTCACCCGCTGCCTGGCGGGCGAGCTGTAGGAGCGCCGCCCGGCCCGCCCTCAGCCGCCGGCCAGCAGCTCGGCGGCGGCGGCGCGGAGGTCGGCCACCGCCTGGGCGAGGTTCTCGCCGTGGGTGCGGAAGGAGAGCACGCAGATCCGCAGCACGAAGCGCCCGCCCAGGACCGTGCCGGTCAGGTGCACCCGCTGCCGGGCGTTCACCCGCGACAGCCAGCGGCGGTTGAGGCCGTCGAGCGCCGGGCCGTCGCCCGCCAGGCCGGCGGGCGCCAGGCGGAAGGCGAAGAGCGACAGCTCCGGCGGCGCCAGGATCTCGACCTCCGGCGTCTCGCGCAGCCGGTCGCAGGCCCAGCGCGCCAGGTCGAGCTTCTCGTCGAGGGCGGCGCGGAAGGGCGCCGCGCCGAGGAGCTTGAGCGGCAGCCACAGCCGCAGCCCGCGGAACGGCCGCGACAGCTCGGGCGACATCTCGCAGAAGTCGTCCACCTCGGCGTCCGCCGCCATCGGCGGCAGGTAGTCGGCGGCCACCGCGTGGGCGCGGCGCAGCGCGGCGCCGTCGCGCACCAGCAGCGCCCCCGTGCCGTAGGGCAGGAACAGGCTCTTGTGCGGGTCGAGGGTGATCGAATCGGCGCGCTCGATCCCCGCCATCGCCTGCCGCCCGCGCGCGGTGAGCAGGAAGAAGCCGCCGTAGGCGGCGTCGACGTGCAGCCACAGCCCTTCGCGCGCGCAGAGGTCGGCCAGCGGCGCCAGCGGATCGACCGCCCCGGTGTTGATGCTGCCGGCGTTGGCGACGGCCAGGAAGGGGGTGAGGCCGGCCCGCCGGTCGGCGCCGATCCGCGCCGCCAGGTCGTCGAGGCGGATGCGGTAGTCCGGCCCGCTCGCCACCGCGCGCACGTTGGCGAGCGGAAAGCCGGCGAGGAGCGCCGCCTTCTGCACCGAGTGATGCACCTGGTCCGAGGCGTAGATCGCGCCGCGCAGGAAGTCCTCCGGCAGGCGCTCGCGCCGCGCCGTGACCAGGGCGGAGAAGTTGGAGAGCGACCCGCCGCTGGTGAGTGTGCCGCGCGCCTCCCGCGGGTAGCCGGCGAGGCCGGCGAACCAGGCGAGCACGTTGCTCTCGAGCTTGGCCAGCCCGGGCGCCGCGGCCGAGACGCCGACGTAGCGGTTCACCGTGCCGGCGATGAGGTCGGCCACCGCCGCGTGCGGCAGGCCGCCGCCCGGGATGTAGGCGAGGTAGCCGGGCCCCGCGGTGTTGAACGAGCACGGCACGGCGCGGTCGAACAGCAGGCCGAGCACCTCGTCGAGCGCCGCCGGCCCCTCGGGCCGCGGCTCGGCCCGCTGCCGCACCAGCTCGGCGGCGCCGGTGGTGTCGGCGGCGGGCTGCCGTCCCAGGGAGTCGAGGTGCGGCCCGATGCGGTCGAGCGCCGCCTCCGCCAGGCGGCGCAGCTCGGCCCCGGAGAGCTCCAGGCGGTTCGGCTGCGGCTGGGTCCCCGGCAGCGGTGGTGCCGGTCGCGGCGCCGCCGCCGTGGAAGAAAGGTTGGTCGGGGCCGGGGCTGAAGGCGTAGCGGGCTCGGTCATCGCTCGGTCGTCGGACGGGTCATCGGGCGCAGGCTGGGTCGGCTTGGCCATCGGGCCGGGACGCAAGACTAGCAGCTGGCCGACCCGTGGCCCAACGGCGGGCCGCCATCGCCGCCCTCCTAGTGTCCCGCACGGTTAGTTCGCATGGTAGTCGCGCCGCAATCCGGCTTCCTGGCCAGGCGCGCCGACGCAAGCGTAGCAGGGACTACGGTGCGGAGGCGCAACGCCGCCAGGGAGCCGGAGGGCAAGCGAATACCATACGAACTGGCCGTGCGGGGCACTAGGTTGCGGAGATCACGTCGTCTCCTTACTTGAGCCGCTGGCTCAGGCGCGCGGCGCGCAGCGCCCTCGGGCGTGAGGCCGCGTGGCAGGGCTCCCTTGGAGCGCCGCCGTGTGGTGGCGGCTTCCTTTGCTCTCCCGCCGGCCACGGCGTGCCGCCGGCTGCCATGGCACCTCTCTTGCTACCGTCTCGGGGTGCGGACGGCTTGTGTTGCGACCCGCGAGGGGGAGCATGATGACCGAGAACCAGGTGGGCACCTCAGGGCTCGATGCAGATGAGGCGGCGCACGGTTGGAGCGCGGATCTGCGCCGCCAGGCGCGGGCCGAGGCCGGCCGCCTCGCGGCCGGGGCGCGCGACGCCCGCGTCCGCTGGCGCGGCCTGCTGCGCCAGCGCCAGGGACAGG
>JASLEW010000093.1 GCA_030150965.1 Thermoanaerobaculia bacterium
GCGGAGAACGCGGAGCGCTACGGCTCCGACCTCTACAGCGAGTCGCCGCTCTCGGCGCTGGCGGTGCCGGAGGTGCCGGCGCTCTACGACGCCGCCGCGCCGCTGGTGGACGGCCACAAGGTGATGAACGCCTGCTTCGACGCGGCGCTCGCGCGCTATCCGAACCTCGTGGCCATGGGCGAGGACGTCGGGCAGATCGGCGACGTCAACCAGGGCTTCGCCGGCCTCCAGGCCAAGTACGGCAAGCTCCGGGTCTCCGACACCGGCATCCGCGAGGCCACCATCGTCGGCCAGGCGATCGGCATGGCGCTGCGCGGCCTGCGGCCGATCGCCGAGATCCAGTACCTCGACTACATCCTCTATGCCCTGCAGATCCTCTCCGACGACCTGGCGTGCCTGCGCTATCGCACCAAGGGGCGGCAGAAGGCGCCGGTCATCGTGCGCACCCGCGGCCACCGCCTGGAGGGGATCTGGCACGCCGGCTCGCCGATGGCCGGCGTCATCCACCTGCTGCGCGGCATGTACGTCTGCGTGCCGCGCAACATGACGCAGGCGGCAGGCTTCTACAACACCCTGCTGCGCGGCGACGACCCGGCGGTGGTGGTGGAGGTGCTCAACGGCTACCGCGTCAAGGAGCGCCTGCCGGCCAACATCGGCGACATGACCGTGCCGCTCGGCGTGCCGGAGGTGCTGCGCGAAGGCCGCGACGTCACCGTGGTCACCTACGGCGCCTGCTGCCGCGTCGCGCTCGATGCCGCCGACCGCCTGGCCCAGGTGGGCATCGAGGCCGAGGTGGTGGACGTGCAGACGCTGCTGCCGTTCGACCGCCCGGGACGCATCGTTGAGTCGCTGCGCCGCACCAACCGCATCGTCTTCCTCGACGAGGACGTGCCCGGCGGCGCCACCTCCTTCATGATGCAACAGGTGCTGGAGGCCCAGGGCGGCTACGCCTGGCTCGACGCCGAGCCGCGCACGCTCACCGCCGCCGCCCACCGTCCGGCCTACGCCTCGGACGGCGACTACTGGTCGAAGCCGAACCGCGAGCAGCTCTTCGAAACCATTTACGAGCTGCTGCACGAGGCCGCGCCGCAGCGGTATCCGCTGTTCTATCGCTAGGAGTACGAGATCGAGGCGGCGGCCCGCCGCCCTCCCCACCGCCTGCCGGCGGAGGGACGGGGACGGGCCGCGGGCGCGGCCGGGATCAGGCGCTCAGGCTGGCGCGCAGCTGCTCGCGCAGCTCGGCCAGGCTGGCCAGCGGCGCACACACCTTGGGATCTTCGGGCTCCGCCGGGCCTTCGATGGATGGATCCGGGCACTCGGGAGGCCGCTCCTCTTCTTCATCATCGGTTCCCGTGTTGGTCATGGGCAGGCACATCCAGAGCGGGTGCCTCTCGGTCTCGGGAAAGACGTCAACCATGAGGTCACGCACGACAAAGCTCATCTCTTCTTCCCTCCTCCTTGTCCGGCGCCGAGCGCCCGGGTCCTGGAGCCGGGCCACGGCGGCGGACACACATCCACCCCGCTTCCTCCCGGTCAGGCGAGAATCCACCCTTGGCGCTAGCGGTTTCGGCAATCGACCGATTATATCGCAGTTGTATGGAACGAAAGGTCAAGCGGACGCCGGCGAGCGGCGCCGGCGGGCTCGCCGCAAGCCCATATAAATGTATCTATTTGGCTATTGTCAGGGGCCGCGATCGCAGGCGCCGGTACAGCCGAGCCGCTCGGGCTGTCCGAGCGAGCCAGCCGGGCCGGGACGGCCGGCGCTACCGGGAATGCTTGCCCGGCGGCCGGTCGAAGGTGCCGAGATAGATATGGCCGTCCTCGGCCGCCCCCAGCGCGTACAGGCTGCGGTCGTCGGGGCTGGTGGTCACCGCCTGGTAAAGGGTGCGCGCCGGCGGCGCCAGCACCTGCTGCACGGTCCGGGTGTCGGCGTCGGCCACCATCACCGCCCCGTTGCGTAGGAAGAGCAGGGTGCGGTTGTCGTGCAGCCAGGTCACCCACTGCTCACGGGTGCTGGTGATGTGCTCGAATCTCCGCGCCGCCAGGGAATAGACGAAGATCCCGGGCTGCTCGTCGGTCAGGCCGGCGAGGCGCCGGCCGTCGGGCGACCAGGAGAACGGCTGGAACTGGACGCCCGCCGCCGGCTGCGGCAGCGGCTGCGGCTGCCGCTGCGCATAGGGCTTGGTCAGGTCGATCAGGCAGAACTGGCTGGGCCGCACGCCCGAGGTGCCGGCGAGCTGCTTGCCGTCCGGCGACCAGACCGGGCCGTACACCGCGGTGGCGGGGCTGAGCCTTTGCATCTCGCTGCCGTCAGGGCGCATCGCCCAGATCTGCATGGCGCCGCCGCGGTTCGAATAGAACGCGAGCCGCCGGCTGTCCGGCGACCAGCGCGGCAGGCGGTTCTTGTACGCGTCGTTGGGCGTGAGCTGCGACTCGCCGTTGCCGCCCAGGCGGAGCACCCAGATGCTCTCCTGCGGCGCCAGGGTGCCGAAGGCCAGCCAGCCGCCGTCCGGCGACGCGTCCACCGAGCTGAGCTTGCGCGAATCCGAGAGGACCGGCTCGGCGGCGCCGGCGGTGCGGGCCCGGGGATCGAAGGGGATGCGCTCGATCGCCGACCGCTTCTCGTCGGTGGCGTAGACAAACCGGTGCCCCTGCCCCTGGCGCGCGAAGCTCATCGAGGCGGCGCTGCGCAGCCCCGGCGCGCTGAGCGACTCGGGCTCGCCCGCTACCCGGCCCGAGGCCTCGTCGATCGCCAGCCACCAGAGGTTCATCGAGCCGCTGCGGTTGCTGGCGAAGAACAGCACGTTGCCGTCCGGCGACCAGACCGGGTCCCAGTTGAAGTTGTCGTCGCTCAGCGCCAGCGTCGGCTTGCCTCCTCCGGCCGCCGGGATGGTCCACAGCTCGCGCCCCGACTTGTTGGAGCCGACCGCCCAGTAGGCGATGCGGTTGCCGTGCGGCGACCAGTTGGGCTGCACGCCGTCGCCGCCGAAGACCAGGTGGCGCTCGAGGGAGGTGGCGTTGATCCGCCAGATCGCGCTCCTGGTCGTGCGGATGGCGGGGTCGGTCACCCCCTCGGTGGCGTAGGCGATCTCGCCGTCCGGCGACCAGGAGGGGTTGAAGCCCTCGGTGGTGAGCTGCCTCACCGACTCGCCGCTCGCCCCCATGATGAAGAGGCCGCCGCCGTTGCGGTCGGAGCGGAAGGCGATCTGGTCGCCGTCCGGCGACCAGGCCGGCTGGAGGTCGTTGGCGGACGGATCCTTCGTCAGGTCGATGGGATTGCTGCCGCCGACGCGCTGGGTGAAGATGTGGGAGTGGCCGCCGGCCACCACCTTGGTGTAGGCGAAGTAGTCGCCGCCCGGCGCGATGCTCGGATAGGACTCCTGTCCCGGATAGTCCGTCTGCTGCACGAAGGTCGCGTGCTGCCTCACCCAGTCCGGAGCCCGCGGCCGCAGGAGGAAGTCGACCAGGACGGCGAGCAGCAGCGCGAGGAGCGCGGCGGCGGCGAGCAGCGGCGCCACGGGCGTC
>JASLEW010000470.1 GCA_030150965.1 Thermoanaerobaculia bacterium
CAGGAGCGGGGCGCGGCGGGCCCCGCGGCGTCCCGCCCCGCCTCCGCCGACGCGGTTCCGGCCCACCTCTGGGCGGCGCTCCGCGCCTGGCGCAGCGCCGAGGCGAAGCGCCGCCGCGTGCCGGCCTTCCAGATCCTCACCGATCGTGTCCTGCTCGCCGTCGCCGCCGACTGTCCGAGCGACGAGGCCGGCCTGCTGGCCATCTCCGGCATCGGCCCGACGATCGTCCGCAAGTACGGCAACGCCCTGCTGCGGCTGCTGGCCGGCGAGACGCCGTGATCCTCGTCGCGGCGGGAGACGCCGGGCGCGGCGGCGGCGAACAGCCCAGGGCCAGCGTCTCGTCCCGCCCGGCACCGTGAGCAGCGGGGAGGGGGGCACCCCTACCCTGTCGGCGGCCTTTTCACCGCTGACATGCGCTATAATCCAATCAGATTGGCTATATCGTCCTTCCCGGTAGGAAAACGGGCCGTGGGCCGAAAGGGGGAAGCGGGAGCCGTGCAGCCCCTCGAGATGGAGGAAGAAGGTCGCATCCTGACCCCGGCGCCGGCCCTCGTGGCGGCGTCTCCCGTGCCGGCGGTGTCTCCCGCCCCGGCGGGACCGGCGGCGGCCCCCGCCTGGAGCCCTGCTCGACGCGTCGCCTTCCGCTTCGCCTTCTGCTACCTCCTCTTCTACTACCTGCCGTTCCCAATTTATCTCCTGCCCATCCCCGGGATCCCGGCGCTGCTCGGGGCTTACTCCAGCCTCTGGGACACCCTCGTGCTCTGGACCGGAGCGCACGTCCTTCACCTGAGCGAGCCGGTCAAGGTCCTGCGCGGCCAGACCGGCAGCGGCGACACCACCTACGACTGGGTGCAGCTGCTCTGCTACGCGGCGGTCGCCGCGTTCGCCACGCTGGTCTGGACGCTTGCCGCCCGCCGCATCCGCGATCACCGGCGGCTGCATGAGGGGTTGCGGATCTTCCTGCGCTATGCGCTCGGCTCGGTTCTCCTCGGCTACGGCATGGCCAAGGTCATCAAGACGCAGTTCCCGTTCCCCTCGCAGGACCGGCTGCTGGAGCCCTACGGCCAGTCCTCCCCCATGGGTCTCCTGTGGACGTTCATGGGCGTTTCGACACCCTATACCGTCTTCGCGGGCGCCCTGGAGGTGCTGGGCGGGCTGCTGCTGTTCTTCCGCCGCACCACCACGCTCGGCGCGCTGGTGACGATCGCGGTGATGACCAACGTGTTCATGCTGAACATGTGCTACGACGTGCCGGTCAAGCAATATTCGCTGCACCTGCTGCTCACCGCCTGCTTCCTGCTCCTCCCCGACCTGGGCCGGCTGGCCGACGTTCTGCTGCTCAACCGTCCCACCGCGCCGGTGAGCCTGGCGCCGCCATGGACCGCGCGCTGGGCGCGGATCGCGGGCCTCGCGCTGTGCCTCGTCTTCGTCGGCTACGAGCTTTACTCCAACATCACGGGCAACCTCGAGATGGCGCGCCAGTACGGTTCCGGCAACGTGGCCAAGCTGCCGGTCTACGGCGTCTTCGAGGTCGAGGAGTTCACCCTCAACGGTCAACCCAGACCGCCGCTGCTCAGCGACGCCGGCCGGTGGCGGCGGCTGACGGTCCTCTATCCGCAGCTGCTCTCGGTGCGCTGGATGGACGATTCCCTGCACCGCTACTGGACCGAGTACCTGCCGGCGCAGCACAGCATCGGGCTCGCCGCTTTCGAGTCCAAGAAGACCCGGCAGGGCGCGCTGAGCTATTCCTTCCCCGACCGGGACCACCTGGTGCTCCAGGGGACCCTGCTCAAGGATGCGCTCACCATCAGGCTGCGCAAGCTCGACCCGTCGAAGTTCCTGCTCACCAACCGGGGCTTCCACTGGGTCAGCGAGTTCCCCTTCAACCGCTGACGCCTCGCCGGGCCGCCGGCGGCAGCGGGCGAGCTCGATCCTGCTCCGCGGCGTCCGCGCCGCCGAAGCTTCGGTGGTTGCCGGCAGGGCCTGGCGGCTCGGTTGCGGGAGGGGTGCGGTGTAGACTTTTCGCCATGCCCAGGAAAACCGCTTCTCCACGGTCCTTCCCGCACCGCCTGCCGCGGGTCCCGGTGTCGCCGTGGCGCTCGCGGATCCAGGTGCCGCCAGCGCGGCACCCGCGCCGCCTGCGCTCTCTGCTCGCCGCCGTGGCGCTCGCCGGCAGCCTGGCCCTGCGGCCGGAGCTGGCCGCCGGCCGCGCGCCGGCCGCCCCTGCGGCGTCGAGCCAGGCCGCCCAGGCGGCGCCCGAGGCTTCGCTGGCCGACGCCGAGCCGGTGGCCGACCTGCCGCAGCGGCTCGCCAAGTGGCGGCCGGTGGGCATGCCCTACAACTCGGCCGGCCTGAGCCCGCGCGAGCAGCAGATGGTGCTCAAGATGGTCGATGCCTGCCGGCTGCTGGAGAGCATCTACTGGCGGCAGAGCGACCCGGCGGGTCTCGCCCTCTACAAGGCGCTGGCGGCGGGCACGGTCACCGCCGGCCCGCCGCCGATCGGCGCCAACCTGCGGCGCATGCTGTGGATCAACGGTGGTCATTGGGACCTGCTGGACGACAACCGGCCGTTCATCGGCCAGCAGCCGGCCCCTCCCGGCCGCGCCCTCTACCCCGTGGGCCTGACCCGCGCCGGGATCGACGCCTACGTGGCGGGCCATCCCGCGGCGCGCCGGGCGATCTACGACGAGCACACGGTGATCGAACGGCGCGGCGGGGAGCTGGTCGGAGTGCCCTACCACGAGGCCTATCGCGCTTTCCTCGCGCCCGCGGCCCAGGCGCTGCGCGCCGCGGCGGACCTCGCCGATGACCCCGCCCTGGCCCGCTTCCTGCGCCTGCGCGCGGCGGCCCTCCTGACCGACGACTACTACGCGAGCGATCTGGCCTGGCTGGACATGGTCAATCCGAAGATCGACCTCATCTTCGCCCCCTATGAGACCTATCTCGACGATCTGCTGGGGGTGAAGACCTCCTATGGCGCCGCGGTGCTCATCCGCAACGACGCCGAGACCGCGAAGCTGGCCATCTTCCAGAAGTACGTGCCGGACCTCCAGGACGCCCTGCCGCTGCCGCCGGCCGACCGCCCGTCGAAGCACGGGCGGGTGGCGCCGATGGAGGTCATGGACAGCCCCTTCCGTGCCGGCGACCTGCGCCACGGCTACCAGGCGGTGGCCGACAACCTGCCCAACGACCCGCGGGTGCACGAGCGCAAGGGCAGCAAGCAGATCTTCTTCAAGAACTACATGGACGCGCGGGTCGATCTCATCATCCTGCCGGTGGCGCGGCTGCTGATGCGCCCGGATCAGGCGGCCAAGGCGAGCGCCGACGGCTACCTCACCGTGGTGATGATGCACGAGATCTGTCACGGCCTCGGTCCCGCCTTTGCCCGCCGGGGCGGCAGGCAGGAGGACATCCGCGCCGCGATCGGGCCCGCCTACTCCGGCCTGGAGGAGGCCAAGGCGGACGTGACCGGCATGTTCGGGCTGGCCTGGATGGTGCAGCACGGCGCGCTGCCCAGGGCCCGCCTGGAGGAGTACTACAGCTCCTACGTCGCGGGCATCTTCCGCACCGCCCGTTTCGGCGCCGGCGAGGCGCACGCGCGCGCCGAGATGATGGAGCTCAACGTCCTGGCGGAGAAGGGGGCGATCGTCCGCGATGCCGGCTCCGGGCGTTACGTGATCGATTTCGCCAGGATGCCCGGGGCGCTGGCGGGCCTGGCGCAGGAGCTGCTCCAGATCGAGGCGGCAGGCGACCGCGCCCGCGCCGAGGCGCTGTTTGCCCGCTACGCCAACATCCCGGCCGTCCTGCGGTCGGACCTGAAAGCCGCCGCCGCCGTGCCGGTCGATCTCGACCCGCACGGCCCCTTCCAGGGGTCCGAGGAGGTGGACTGAGCCGGCGAGGGTCGGCCCCGCCCGGGCGGGCTCGGGCTCGGCGATCTCATCGTCGTCGAGCCGCGGCGCTGCCCCGGCCGGGCGCCCGGCGTCAGTGGGTGTCCAGGGCCTGCTTCTGCACCTCCACCTGCTTCATGGCACCCCCGACCCGCCGGCTGATTTGGACCTCGCAGTAGCCTGGAGGCTCCTTGCCGACCAGCCTCTCGTGCCTCTCGACCAGCACCAGCCGCCCGTTGTCGATCTTGAACAGGTCGTAGACCGGGAGCGGGCAGCCGTACATCAGGTGCGGGGCCATGATGGTACGCGCCGCCGGGTTTGGGTGGACGCCGTTCGAGCCGAGCTGGTCGAGGTCGCGGCTGAGGTCGTTGCGGACGAACCGTCCGCTGGCCGGGTCGAAGAGCCAGTAGGTGTGGCTCGCCCACGTGGCGCCGCCGTCCCGGTAGATCCCGAGATCGGCGTAGCCGTCGAAGTTCATGTCGCGGATGGTGAAAAAGGCGGTGAAGTCGCGGGCGCCCATGTGGCTCTCCGCCTCGATCGTCTGGAGGATGCGCGGCGAGCCTTCCAGCGACACCTCCACCCGGCCGACGTGGTGCAGCTCAGGGACATAGCTCGACTCGTCGCCGGGAAGGTCGGGGACCAGACGCAGCCGGTAGACCGGCAGGCGCTCGTTCACCCGCAGCAGGTAGCTGATCTCCGTGCCCTGGTCTTGCCAGTACCGGATCTCGTGCGTCCGCTCGAAGTCGGCGGCGGTGAAGACGTGCCCCGCCGCCGGAAAACGCCGCGGCGCCGGCTGGGGCGGCGTCTCACCCGGCGCTTGGGCCGCGGCGGTGCCAGCCGCGATGAGCAGAGCCAGCGTAGCCGGCGCGGCCACTGACGCCAGCGCGGCCATCGGCGGCAGGTTGGACGGCAGGAGGCGGCGGAGGAGAGGGCTTCGGCGGCAGGGGCTGACGGCCATGATGGCTCACCATGACGATGTTGGCGATGTTGGAAAGGTTTTTGGTTATTGGGGGAGAGGAGTTTCGCCGCGTTGAGTCTATCAAAGTTTCGGTCGTGCAAGGGGGGTGAACGATCACACCGCGCGGCTCGCCAGGGCGGCGGCCGGCTCGCGGACGCCGCGCCGGATCTCGCGCTCCCCGGCCGGATCAGGGTCTGGGTCCCGCCGCCGCGGGCGCGTCGGGCATGACGGCGAGGAAGTGCAGCAGATCGGCGTTGAACTGCCCCGGGTCCTGGAGGAACGAGAAGTGGCTGACCCGGGGTTGCAGCAGCAGCCCGGCGCCGGGGATCTCGGTCGCCATCAGCTCGGTGTTCTCGCGCTTGATCGCCTCGTCGTGGTCGCCGTCCACGATCCAGGTCGGCGTGGTGACGGCGCGCAGCTCGGCGCGGGTGAAGTGCGGCTGCGAGTCCCACATCCTGTCGATCTGGGCGAGGAAGGCGCGGAACTGGCCGGGGGTCGGGGAGAGGCGGTCGTACTCCTTCTCGGCCCTGGCGATGAACTCGTTGAACACCGGGCTGCCGGAGGAGTCGGCGACGCCGCTCGGGTCCGAGTTGGCGCCGAAGGCAAACAGCTTGGTGAGCCGCTCCGGGTGGTGGATGGCGATGTCGAGGCCGAGGATGGCGCCGTCGCTCCAGCCGGCGATGGCGGCCCGCCGGATCTCCAGGTGGTCCATCAGCGCCAGGACGTCCGCGGCCATCAGGTCGTAGCCGAAGGGCTGCTCGTCGCGGCTGCTGCGGCCGTGCCCGCGGCTGTCCATGACCACGACGCGGTACTGCCCGGCCAGGGCGCGCACCTGGAGCCCCCAGTAGTCGGCGTTGGCCAGCCCGCCGTGCAGCAGGATGACCGGCGGCCCCTGGCCGAACTCGGCGTACCAGATGCGGATGCCGTTGACCGCCGCGTAGCCGCTGCGCGCCGGCGCGGGCAGGGTGGGCGTGGGCGGCAGGACCATCCAGGGCTCGGCGGGGCGCTGGCCGGCGCCGCGGGTTGCCGGGCCCTCCGGCGCCGGCTGTCCGGCGCTCGGGGCAGGGCCCGGGGACGGCAGCGAGGCCCCGTGCCCCGGCGTGTGCTCCGGTGGCGAGCCGGCCTGTGCTCCGGCGAGCGGCCGTGGCTGCCCACCTGGGAGCAGGATCAGGACCGCGGCAACGAGGAGCGCCGGCAGCCGCGGCCGGCGGCGGAGGGGAATGGAGAGGAACCAGGGCATCGCTCAGTCCTCCTCGGTTCGTCGTGCGCGCTCGATCGGCAGGGGCCGGGCCGGCCGCTGCGCTCCGGGTGCCGGCCGGCCTGCCGCGTCCGCCCGCGGGCGCGCGGGCGGATGGGCAATATAAATGGTATGGCGGCCGTGCCCCGCCGGGCGCTCGCGGCGCCAGCGGAAGCCGGCGGCGGTCAGGCGCCGCTCGAAGGCGGCGTCCGGGTCCTCCGACCAGACCGCCAGGCAGCCGCCCGCGGCCAGGGCCGCGCGGCACCGCTCCAGCGCCGCGCGGCCGTAGAGCGGGTCGTCGGCGCCCTGCGCCGGCGTGCGCGGCCCCTCGTAGAGATCGAGCACGATGGCGTCGAAGCCGCCGCGCCAGGCCGCGGCGCGCCGGCCGCCGGCCTCCCGCTCGGCCGAGCCCGATCCGGCGGCGGCGGCGGAGGCGGAGTCATCCACCGCCGCGCCGCCCGCCCCGCCCGGGTTGCCCGCGGGTGCCGCGGGGTCCGCCGCGCGCCCGATCACCGCCGCGACGTCGGCGATCTCGATCGTCACCCGCGGGTCGTCCAGGGCGCCCGCCGTGAGATCGGCGAGCGGCCCGCGGCACCAGGCGACGATCGCCGGCTCGATCTCGGCCACCAGCACCTGGGCCTGGCGCGGCAGGATGGCGAGGGCGGCGCGCAGGGTGTAGCCCAGGCCGAGACCGCCGAGCAGCACGCGCGGCCGGGGGTGGTGGGCGAGCGGCCGGCAGGCGGCGGCGGCCAGCGCCGCCTCGGAGCGGTGGGCGGCGCCGTTCATCAGCACCCGGCCGGCGACGGTGATCACCACCTCGCCGGCTCCGCGCCGGCGCAGCTCCAGCGTCCCCTCGGCGGTCTCGACGCTGGCGAGGATCCGCCAGGGACGGGTCACCGGCCGCTCCTCGGCGCGCCCGCGCCCATCACGGCCTCGACCCATCCCCTCTGCTGAAGCCGGCCGGCCATCACGCCGCCGGGCCGCCGCGCAGCTCGATCTCCATCAGCGGCAGGACCCGCGGCTGCCCGTCGATCTCGCCGGTGCTCTCGCCGATGCGGCGGGCGCCCATGTGGAGGTAGAAGGGCTCGGCCCGCGGCTCGGCCTCGAGGAAGACCGTCCTGGCGCCGGCGGCGACCGCGGTGGCCATCGCGTGCTCGAAGAGGGTGCGCCCGAGCCCGCGGCCGATCTCCGGCGGGTCCAGCCACAGGTGGTCGAGCTGGGCGCGGCGCACGGCCGGAAAGAGGACGAGGGCGTAAAACCCGGCCGGCCGCCCCGCGGCCAGCGCCACGTAGGTCGGATGGGCGGCCACGTAGGCCGCCGACAGGGTGAGCTGCGGCGTCCAGCGCTCGATCCAGCGCTCCGGGTATCCCCAATAGCTCTTGGCGGCGATGGCGATGCGGGTCAGCTGCGCCGCGAGGTCCGGGGTGGCGCGGACGATCTCCATGCGGGCTCCTGGTCCAGGTCCGGGGGGGCGGTCCGGCGGCACGGCCGCGGGACCGGCGGCGCCGGCGCCGGCCTCACGGCAGCTCCGCGTCGGCGGGCTCCTCGGCGATGCGGCGGAGCAGCAGGGCGCGGCGCCGCTCGATCGCCTGCAGCCAGAGGGGCAGGAACGTGGTCAGATCCTGGAGGCTCTTGTCCACCTTGACCAGGAGGCCGGTCAGGCGGTGGCTGATCGCGGCGTGGCAGGCGAGGAGGCCGCGGCGGCCCTGGGTGGGATCGGCAAGGCTCTCGGCATGCGCCTCGTGGGTGGCGGTGCTGGAGGCAATGGCGGCGATCGCCGAGCTGCCGGTGTCGTACAGCTCCAGGAGCAGCCGGCAGTAGATGGGGATCTCGGCGGCGTAGCGGTCGAGGATCTCCAGCTCGTGGTAGCGCACGCCGCGCAGCGCCAGCACCTCCTTGAGCTTCGGCGTCAGGCCGCTGATCAGCACCTCCAGCATCACCGCGGTGTTCTCCCAGGCGCCGCGCGCCGGCACCTGCTCCTCGCTGCGCATGCGCTCGCAGGCCGCCGTGAGGTGGGTGGGACGGACCTGGTCGAGGCGGTCGAGATAGGCGATCAGGCGGGCGACGGTCGAGTGCAGCCACTCCGCCTCCTCGATGTCCTGCGGGAAGCGGCGTGACAGGAAGTAGTCCGAATCGTGGATGCTGCGCGGGTCGCACGCCATCAGCTCGCCGAAGGTGTCCTGCAGGAACGCATGCAGCTGGCCGATCGACACGCAGAGGAGCTTGCGCAGCTCGCCCAGCTGCTCGGGCGCGATGGCGGCGGGAAAGCGGGCCAGCGGGTCGAGGACCTGGCCGGTGAGCAGGCCGAGCGACACCTCGGCGCTCTGGCGCGCCTCCTCCAGGGCGGGGATGCGCGAGCGGCCGTGCAGCAGCGGGCCGATGCGGTTGCGGATGAGGTCGGCGACCTGGCGCACCTTGCCCCAGATGTCGAGCAGCCGCTCCGGCGAGCAGTGGAGCAGGGAGTAGTTGCTCTCCAGCACCCCTTCGAGCAACCGGATGCAGCCCAGGAAGGCGCGGATGCGCGGGTTCTGCCAGTGCAGGCGCTCGAGCGCCCAGTCGGTCACGGTGACCCCCTCGGGAAGGGTGATCTGGTGGTTCCCGACGCGGATCATCTGCCTGGGCTTGTTGGGCCGCTGCGGCTTCATGAGGTGGGCACGATCTCCCCGGCCATCATATCCGCCCCGGGCGGCGGCGCGAACGGGCCCCCGGCAAGGAGCTCGATCTTGCCGGCCGAGGAAACCGCGGGAGACCGCCCACCGCCTCCCCTGGAGCCGCCAGGGAGCGGCGGCGCCGCGGGTTCAGGCGAGAGCGGGGTCCAGCACCTCCAGCGCCTGGACGTTCTGGAAGCCGCGCGGCAGGGCGGTGCCGCGGCGGGCGCGCTCGGCCCGGAAGGGCTCCAGCTCGGCCGGCTTGAAGCTCCGGTAATGCTTGCCGGCGTGCACCCGCAGGTGGGCGCCGGCGGGCAGCACGGCGACCGCGATCATTGCCGCCAGCGTCCCCAGCGCGGGCAGCGTCGGCTGGCGGGCCCTGCCGGCAGGCAGGCCGAGGATGCGCACGCCCTTGCCGCGCGCGAGCTGCGGCAGCTCGCGCAGCGGGAAGACCAGCAGCCGGCCGTCGCTGCTCGCCGCCGCCACCAGGTCGGTGTCGAGGTCGGTCACCGGCTGCGGCGCCAGCACCCGGGCGCCGGACGGGACGCCGAGCACCGCCTTGCCGGTGCGGTTGCGGCTGATCAGGTCGCCCAGCACCGCCACGAAGCCGTAGCCGGCGCTGGTCGAGAGCAGGAAGAGGTCGCCGGCGTTGGCCGGGTCGGCCAGCATGACGCTGACGAACTCGGCGCCGGCCGGCGGCGCGAGCTGCGAGGAGAGCGGCTCGCCGTGGCCGCGGGCCGAGGGCAGGGTGTGGGCGGGCAGGGCGTAGCTGCGGCCGGTCGAATCGAGGAACACCGCCAGCTGGCTGCTCCTGCCGCGCGCCGCCTGGAGGAAGGCGTCGCCCGCCTTGTAGGGCAGCTCGCGGGGATCCATCTCGTGCCCCTTGGCCGACCGCACCCACCCCTTTTCGGAGAGCACCACGGTGACCGGCTCGACCGGCACCAGCGCCGCCTCGTCGAACGCCCGCGCGGCCTCGCGGGCGACGATCGGCGAGCGCCGCGGATCGCCGAACTCGCGGGCGTCGGCGGCCAGCTCGTCCCGCACCCGGCGGCGCAGGCGCGCGTCGCTCGACAGGAGCTTTTCCAGCGCGTCGCGCTCCTTGACCAGGTCGCCCTGCTCGCCGCGGATCTTGATCTCTTCGAGGCGCGCCAGGTGGCGCAGCTTGAGCTCGAGGATCGCCTCGGCCTGGGTGTCGCTGAGGCCGAAGCGCGCCATCAGCCGCGGCTTGGGCTGCTCCTCGGTGCGGATGATGCGGATCACCTCGTCGATGTTGAGATAGGCGATGAGAAAGCCGTCGAGCAGGTGCAGGCGCCCGAGCACCCTGTCGTAGCGGTGGCGCAGGCGGCGGCGCACCGTCTCGATGCGGAAGCTCAGCCAGTCGCCGAGCAGCTGGCGGAGCCCGGTGAGGCGGGGCCGGCCGTCGAGGCCGATCACCGTCATGTTGACGCGGTACGAGCGCTCCAGCTCCGTCGAGGCGAAGAGATGGGCCATGAGCGCCTGCGTGTCGACGCGGTTGGAACGGGGCGTGATCACCAGGCGGGTGGGGTTCTCGTGGTCGGACTCGTCGCGCAGGTCCTCGACCATCGGCAGCCTCTTGGCCTGCATCTGGGCGGCGATCTGCGCCAGGACCTTGCTGCCCGAGACCTGGTAGGGCAGGGCGGTGACGATGATGTCGATGCCCTCGACCTCCCACACCGCGCGCATGCGCAGCGACCCGTTGCCGGTCTCGTACATGCGGCGCAGCTCGGCGGCCGGGGTGATGATCTCGGCGTCGGTCGGAAAGTCGGGACCGGGCAGCACCTCGGCCAGCGCCTCGTCGCCGGCCCTGGGATTGTCGAGCAGGAGGATGCAGGCGGCGGTCACCTCGCCGGCGTTGTGCGGCGGGATGTCGGTGGCCATGCCGACGGCGATGCCGGAGGCGCCGTTGAGCAGCACGTGCGGCAGGCGCGCCGGCAGCAGCTTGGGCTCCTCCAGGGTGCCGTCGAAGTTGGGTCCCCAATCGACGGTGCCCTGGCCGAGCTCGGAGAGCAGCGCCTGGGCGAACGGCGTCAGCCGGGCCTCGGTGTAGCGCATGGCGGCGAAGGACTTGGGGTCGTCCTGCGAGCCCCAGTTGCCCTGGCCGTCGACCAGCGGATAACGCATGCTGAACGGCTGCGCCAGGAGCACCATCGCCTCGTAGCAGGCGGAATCGCCGTGCGGGTGGTACTTGCCGATGACGTCGCCGACCGTGCGCGCCGACTTCTTGAACTTGGCGTTGGCGGCGAGGCTCAGCTCGGACATGGCGAAGACGATGCGGCGCTGCACCGGCTTCAGGCCATCGGCGAGGTGCGGCAGGGCGCGGTCGAGGATGACGTACATCGAGTAGTCGAGGTACGCCTTCTCGGCGAAGCGGGCGAGCGGCTGGCGCTCGGTGTCACCTCCATTGCCGCCGTTGCCGGCATTGCCGCCAATGGCGCCCTTGGCGCCCTTGGCGCCCTTGGCTCCATTGCCGCCCTTGGCGCCGCCGGGGCCGCGGGAGGCACGGGAGCTTGCCGAGCCGCGGGGGCCGCCGGAGCCAGGGGAGCTGCCGGAGCTGACGGAGCTGGCGGAGGCAGGGGAGCCAGGTCCGAGGTGGCTTCCGGGAGAGTCGCCGAAGGGCAGCCGGGGCGTGGCGGAGCCGCCCTTGCGGCCGGTCGAGGAGCGGCGGGCCACTAGATCTCCAGGCTGGCGCGGTCGCCCTGGGCCATCAGCCAGTCGCGCCGGTCGGCGGCGCGTCCCTTGGCCAGCAGCATGTCGAGCACGGCGTCGGTTGGATCGCCTGGATCGCCGCTCGGCAGGCGCCGGCGGCCGTTGGCGCCGGCGGCCGGAGCGTCGGCCGCGTCGTTCGCCTCGTTCGCGTCGTTCGCGTCGCTCGCGTCGTTCGCGCCGGTGGCACGGATCCTCCCGGCTGCCGCGGCTGCCGCACCGGCCGCGCTGGTCTCAGGGGTCTCCGGGATCTCAGGGGTTCTAAGAGCTTCTGGGGCTTCAGGCATCGCGGGGCTTTCGGCGGCTCCAGGAGCCCCAGGGCCTGCCCCGGCGGAGACGGGCGCGCCGGCCGCGTCCGGCGCCGGGTCGAGCACCAGCTGCACCAGCCGGCGGGTGTCCGGGGCCATGGTGGTCTCGCGCAGCTGCATCGGGTTCATCTCGCCCAGCCCCTTGAAGCGTTGGACGTTGACCTTGCCGCGCAGCTTCTCGGCCTCGATGCGGTCGAGGATGCCGCGCTTCTCGCGCTCGTCGAGCGCATAGAAGACGTCCTTGCCGACGTCGATACGGAACAGCGGCGGCATCGCCACGTACACCCTGCCGTCGGCCACCAGCGGACGGAAATGGCGCACGAAGAGAGCGCAGAGGAGGCTCGCGATGTGGGCGCCGTCGGAGTCGGCATCGGCCAGGATGCAGATCTTGCCGTAGCGCAGGCCCGAGATGTCGCGCGCTCCCGGATCGACGCCCAGCGCCACCGCGATGTCGTGCACCTCCTGCGAGGCCAGCACCTCGGCGGGGTCCACCTCCCAGGTGTTGAGGATCTTGCCGCGCAGCGGCAGGATGGCCTGGAACTCGCGGCTGCGCGCCTGCTTGGCCGAGCCGCCCGCCGAGTCGCCCTCGACCAGGAACAGCTCGGTCGAGCCCAGATCCTGGCTGGTGCAGTCGGCGAGCTTGCCGGGGAGCGCCGGCCCGCTGGTGATCGTGCGGCGCTTGACCTGCTTGCCGGCGCGCAGGCGCGCCTGGGCGCTGTCGATGGCCAGGCGGGCGATGCGCTCGGCGTCGGCGGTGTGCTGGTTGAGCCAGAGCCCGCAGGCGTCCTTCGTGACGCCGGCGACGAATGCCGCCGCCTCGCGCGACGCCAGGCGCTCCTTGGTCTGGCCGGTGAACTGCGGCTCGCGCATCTTGACCGAGAGCACGTGGGCGCAGCGCGCCCAGACGTCCTCGGGGGCGATCTTGACGCCGCGCGGCAGCAGGTCGCGGAACTCGCAGAACTCGCGCAGCGCCTCGGTGAGCCCGGTGCGGAAGCCGTTGACGTGGGTGCCTCCCTGCGGCGTCGGAATGAGGTTGACGTAGCTCTCGGCCAGCAGCTGGCCGGCGCCTCCGCCAGAGCCCTCCGCGCCATCCAACAGCCAGGTCACCGCCCAATCGACCTCCTCGTCCTTGCCCTTGAAGTGGCCGACAAAGGGCTCGGCCGGCACGCGCTCGGCGTCGCCCAGCTCGTCGACGAGGTAGGCGGTGAGCCCGTCCTCGTAGAGCCACTCCGCGTCGTCCTCCGCCGCTCCCTCGTGAACGAAGCGCAGCCGCACGCCGGGGCAGAGCACCGCCTTGGCGCGCAGCGAGCGCTTGATCTTGGCGGTGGTGAACTTCGGCGAGTCGAAGAACTTCGGATCGGGCCAGAAGCGCACGGTGGTGCCGGTGTTGCGCTGCCCGACCGTGCCCACCACCCGCAGCTCGGAGGTCTTGTCGCCACCGGCGAAGCTCATGTGGTGCTCGCGGCCGTCGCGCTTCACCCACACCTCCAGCCGCCGCGACAGGGCGTTGACCACCGACACGCCGACGCCGTGCAGACCGCCCGAGAAGCGGTAGTTGCCGTCGGCGAACTTGGCGCCGGAGTGCAGGCGGGTGAGGATCACCTCGACGCCCGAGACCTTCTCGCCGCGGTGCCGGTCCACCGGCATGCCGCGGCCGTTGTCGGCGACGGTCAGCGAGCCGTCCTGATGGAGGGTGACGTCGATCTCCGAGCAGTAGCCGGCGATCGCCTCGTCGGCGGCGTTGTCGATCACCTCCTGCGCCAGGTGGTCCGGCCGGTCGGTGAAGGTGTACATGCCGGGCCGGCGGCGCACCGGTTCGAGGCCGGTCAGGACCTCGATGGCGGAGGAGTCGTATGGGGTGGGCATGATCCGATCCGAGATCTGAGGCCGCGGCCCTGCCTGGCACCTGCCGTCGCTGGCCGGCGAGACCTGGACCGCGGACCGGACGGCGGCGGGCAGCGGCTCATGATAGCCGGCCCGCCGGGCCCGGACCAGCTTGACGGCGGCCCGGCTCCCTGGTAGGGTACGCGGTAACCAAGCGTAAATCAAGCGGCTGGCGGGACGCCAGAGAACAGCGGAGCGGCGGAGAGCTGGAGAGACCGGAGAAAGAGGCTCTCAGAGAAGGGGAAGAGAGAGGAGGGGAGCGATCGGAGGCTGCTGCAACCTTCGGAGTGCCGCTGAGCGGCCGCTTGGCCGAGGGAGGCCAAGCGGCCGCCGGGTAACCGGATGGGGGCGGGGCCGGAAGGCGACGCTACTCGGGGATGCAGCTCCCGGAGCAATGCACGACACGGCCTGCACAGATGATGCTGCAGTTGTCGATGTCGCTGCAGGGAGCGGTGGTGCAAGTGAGGATCGTGCGGTTGGGACACCGGAGCGAGGGGCACGTGGCGAGAAGCCGAGCGCCTTGCGGCGCCTGGCCCGGGGTGGGCGGCACGAGTGCGGCTACGGCCACGAGAAAGGTGGCGACGAGCAGAAGGACGCCTCTCTTCGACGAAAAAGTCATGTCTCCCTCCTTTGGGGGTTCAACTGTCGATCGGCGACAGCGCGATCGGGTTTTCGGATGACCTTCCTGGATGCCAGGGAAGCCGAAAAAGCCAAGGGGGTGCCAGAAGGATGCCCACCGGGGCTATACTTTGCTCAATTAAATATAGCCAAAGTGCGAATGCTTGTCAAGGTCGAGAGTCGTGAGACGGCCTGAGCGCCGTGGTGATGGGATGGTTTTCCGACCAGAAAAGGAGAGTGCCATGAAGATCATGAACGTGAAGACGAGCTTCGAGAGACCCGCCGCCCGTTGGACCGCGCCGCCGCCTTCCTCCCTACCGATCGCCCTCGTCCTGGCGCTGCTCGCCCTGGCCGGCCTGACGCCGCTGCACGCCGCGCTTTACTCCGATAATGCCGCCACGGCGTCCCCGGCGGCCAACGTCCAGGGCTCCACCCAGCCGGCGGCGGCGCCCGCACCGGCCGGCGCCCCCGGCAACGCGAGCGACCACAAGGCGATGATGGAAGCCTACGAGGCGCTGGCCAAGCCGGGAGAGCACCACAAGCGCCTGGACGGGCTGGTCGGCAAGTGGAACGTGACCGGCAAGACCTGGATGGTGCCCGGGCAGCCGGCGGTCGAGATGCACAGCACCACCGAGGCGTCCTGGGTGCTGGGCGGCCACTACGTGCAGGAGCGGCACCAGGGGAGCTTCTTCGGCATGCCGTTCGAGGGCATGGCCATCGACGGCTACGACAACGTCAAGCACGAATACTTCAGCAACTGGTACGACAACATGGGAACCGGCGTCGAGCACTTCACCGGCAGCTGCGACGACCCGTGCAGGACCCTGACCCTGGTGGCCGAGGGCATCGACCCGATGACCGGCAAGAGCTCCAGGACGCGGGAGACCACGACCTTCGTGGACCAGGATACCTACCACTTCGAGATGTACATGGTCGGAGCGGGACCGGACGGCAAGGACGTCAAGGTCATGGAGCTGGACGCCAAGCGCGCGAAATGACCCGCCGGAGCGCCGGCCGCCGGGCCCTGCCCGCGGCACCCGGATGCGGGGCCGGCGCCGGTCACCGGCCGTCATTGTCGGAAGGGGCAAGAGGGGTGGAAGGGGCGGCAGGGTCGAGAGGCGCGCGGGGGGCGGGGGCGCCAGCAGCGAGGGCGTCGAGGTCGAACGAGCGTGCCAGGGAGTCGGCGACCGCCAGGCCGCCGAGGGTCGGGACGAGACGGTCGCCCTCCCGGGTGACCAGGCCGCGTGCCACGAGATCCTCGACCTGCCGGCGGTGGCCCGCCGCCCCCTCTGCCCCTTCCACCCCCTCCGCTCCCTCCACCCCCTCCAAGAGATCGATGCCGTACCGCCGCCTGAAGGCGCGGAGATCGAGGCCGGTCGCGGTGCGCAGGCCGAGCATGATCTCTTCCAGGGCCAGCTCGCGCGGGCCGAGGTTCTCGCCGCCGGCCACCGGCCGCTCGCCGGCGGCCACCTTCGCCTGGTAGGGGCCGAGCCGGCGCTCGTTCCAGAAGCGCCGCCGGCCGTCGAAGGAGTGCGCGGAGGGGCCGAGCCCGAGGTACGGCGTGTGGTCCCAATACTTGCGGTTGTGGCGCGACTCGTGCCGCGGGTGGCGGGCGAAGTTGGAGACCTCGTAGCCGGTGTAGCCGTGGGCGGCGAGGAAGGTGTGGGTGAGGCGGAAGAGCGCGGCCTGGTCCTCCTCCGGCAGCTCGGCCAGGCCGCCGCGCGCCGCGCGGAAGCCGAACGGCGTGCCCTGGTGGATCGTCAGCTGGTAGCACGACAGGTGATCGGGAGCGAGCGCCGCGGCCACCGCCAGGTCGCCCTGCCAGCGCGCCAGGGCGGCCTCCCCGGGAGCCGTGTCCCTGCCGCTCCGGCCGCCCTTCTCTCTCCCGCCTTCCCCCTCGCCATAGATCAGGTCGATCGAGACCGTCGGGAAGCCGGCCGCGAGCGCGCTCTCGACGGCGCGCCGCCCCTGCTCGGGGCCGTGCCGCCGGCCGAGGAAGCGCAGCGTGGCGGCATCGAAGGACTGCACGCCGAGCGACAGCATCGAAACGCCCAGCTGCCGCCAGGCGTCGAGCGTCGCCGCGGACACGTCCTCCGGGTTGGCCTCCAGCCCCACCCAGGCGTCCGGCGCCAGCGGCAGCTCGGCCCGCACTGCCGCGAGGAGCCGCGACAGGTCGGCCGGGGCCAGCGCCGAGGGCGTGCCGCCTCCAAGGTAGATGGTGTCGAAGGTCCCCCAGGCCGCCGCGTCATCGCGCCACAGCGCGGCCTCGGCGAGCAGGCTGTCCACGAAGGCGCTGCGCCGCCGCGGACCGCCGGTCAGCACCGCGAAGTCGCAGTAGGGGCAGATCGCCGAGCAGAAGGGGATGTGCAGGTACAGGCCGGCCGCCACGGCTCACCCGGCTCCGTGGCGGCGGGGGAGCCGCCGGGCGGGGCGTTCGGGGGCGCCGGGTGCCACGGGCATGTCCGGCCCCGGATCGCAAGCGCCAGACCGGTCCGCGGCAGCAGGGGCGGAGTTGCGCATGGCGTCGGGACCCGCCACCGGGCGGCGGACGGTCAGTTCACCACCGGCGGCGAGCAGTAGTCGTCCGTCCCCACCGGCTCGATGCCCATGCCCATCAGCGCCAGGAGCATCTCCAGGCGCTCGCCCGGTCCGGCGGCCTCGAGCAGCGCCTGCTTCTCGGCCGGGCGGAAGGGGAGGGCGACGGCGAGGCCGTTGAGCAGCGCCACGCCGGGAAGGCCGCGGAGGACGTCGAGGTCGAAGGAGAGGCCCTGCGCCTCGCCGAACGCCCGCACCGCCCGCAGCAGCGGCGCCGGATCGATCTGCGTCCCGGGCTCTTCGAGATCGGCGGCGAACTCGGTGAAGTCGGGGCACACGCGGCGGTAGCCGCGCACGAGGGCCAGCTCCTCGCGCACGCGGAACCGGCTCACGCCCTTGAGCAGGATGTGGAACCGGCCATCGGCCTGGGGATCGCAGCCCTCGATGCTGCCGGCGCAGCCGACGCCGTAGAGCGCCGGGTTGCGCGGCGGCGCCTCCAGCGCCGGCCAGTTGTCCTGCGCCGGCACCAGCGGCTGGATCATGCCGATCCAGCGCCCGCCGCGCATCGCGTCCTCCACCATGTTGCGGTAGCGCGGCTCGAAGATGTTGAGCGGCAGCCAGTTGCCGGGCAGCAGGAGCGAGCCGGTGAGGGGGAAGACCGGCAGCACCGCGGGCAGCGGCGGAGGGGAGGCCGGGTCCGGCATCAGCCGATGTCCGACTTGAGGACCGCCACGAACGCCGCCTGCGGCACCTCGACCGAGCCCACCATCTTCATCCGCTTCTTGCCCTCCTTCTGCTTTTCCAGGAGCTTGCGCTTGCGGGTGATGTCGCCGCCGTAGCACTTGGCGGTGACGTCCTTGCGGTAGGCGTTGATGGTCGAGCGGGCGATGACCGTGCCGCCGATGGCGCCCTGGATGGCGATCTTGAAGTTCTGGCGCGGGATGGTCTCGGCCAGCTTCTCGCAGTAGTGCAGCGCCCGCGACCGGGCCTTGTCGCGGTGCACCAGCTGCGACAGGGCGTCGAGCTTCTCGCCGTTGACCAGGATGTCCACCTTCACCAGGTCGGTCTCGCGGTAGTCGAGGATCTCGTAGTCGAACGAGCCGTAGCCCTGGGTGATGGTCTTCAGGCGATCGTAGAAATCGAACAGCACCTCGCCCAGGGGCAGCTCGGAGGTGACCTCGAGCCGCCCCACCGCCAGGTACTCGAACTTCGTGTTGGCGCCGCGGCGCTCGCGGCAGAGGTCCATCACCGCGCCCAGGTAGCGCTCGGGCACCATGATCGAAGCCTTGATATACGGCTCGCGCACCAACGAGATGGTGCCGGGGTCGGGGAACAGGCTCGGGTTGTCCACCAGCAGCAGCTCGCCGTCGGCGAGGGTGACCTCGTAGCGCACCGAGGGCGCCGACAGCAGCAGCGACAGGCCGTACTCGCGCTCCAGCCGCTCCTGCACCACCTCCAGGTGCAGCAGGCCGAGGAAGCCGCAGCGGAAGCCGAAGCCCAGGGCGCTCGAGGAGTCCTTCTGATAGGTCAGCGCCGCGTCGTTGAGCTTGAGCTTCTCGAGCGCCTTGGCGAGGTCCTCATATTCGTCGGTGGCGATCGGGTAGATCGACGAGAACACCACCGGCTTGGCCTCCTTGTACCCCGGCAGCGGCGCCGCCGCGGGGCGCGCGGCGTCGGTCATGGTGTCGCCGATGGCGATCTCCGACACCGCCTTGATGCCGGCGATGACGTAGCCCACGTCGCCGGCGGTGAGCTGCTCGGTGCGGATGCGCTTGAGGCGCAGCAGGCCCACCTCCTCGATCGTGTACTCCTTCGCCGAGTGCATCAGCAGCATGCGCTGGCCCGGCCGCAGCGTCCCCTCCTTGACCCGGCAGAGCAGCACCGCGCCGCGGTAGACGTCGTACTGGGCGTCGAAGATCAGCGCCGCGAGCGGCGCCCCCGGGTCACCCACGGGGGCCGGCAGCTTGTGCACCACCGCCTCCAGCACGTCGTCGATGCCGATCCCCTGCTTGGCCGAGCAGAGGACCGCCTCGAACGGGTCGAGCCCGAGGTCGGCGTCGATCTCCTCGCGCACCCGCTCGACGTCGGCCGAGGGCAGGTCGATCTTGTTGATGACCGGCACGATCTCCAGGTCGTACTCCATCGCCAGGTAGAGGTTGGCGACGGTCTGCGCCTCGACCCCCTGCGAGGCGTCCACCAGCAGCAGCGCCCCCTCGCAGGACATGAGGGAGCGCCGCACCTCGTGGGAGAAGTCCACGTGGCCGGGCGTGTCGATGAGATTCAGGTGGTAGTCGCGGCCGTCGCGCGCGGTGTAGAGCAGCGACACGGTGTTGCTCTTGATGGTGATGCCGCGCTCGCGCTCGATGTCCATGGAATCGAGGATCTGGTCGCGGAACTCCCGCTCCTCGACCGCGCCGCAGCGCTGGATGAGGCGGTCGGCCAGCGTCGATTTGCCGTGGTCGATGTGAGCGATGATGCAGAAGTTGCGGATCGAGTCCAAGTGTGCTCCCGCCTGGTGGGTGAGTGCCGGCCGGCGGCTCCGGCCGGTGAGGCCGGCCCGCCCGTCCTGACGATGGCGCCGCGGCAGGAATCCTATAACGGCGCCGCCAGGCGCGCCCCGCCACCGCCGGGCCCCGGTGCGGACAGCCGCGGACAGCCAGAAGAACGGCCTCCGAGGGCCGGCGATTCCCGGAAGCGGGTAGGATGCCGGCCATGGCGCCCCGCGGCCCGGCATCCTCCCGCCTCGTCTATTCGACCGGCGGCGGCGCCCGGGGAGGGGGCGTGGCCCCGCCCTGCAAGCGCTGCGGCGCCGCCCCCTGCCGCTGCGAGCCGTGGCGCAGCCTCCCCGCCGCCGAGCAGCGGGTGACCGTGCGCCGCGAGCGGGCGGGCCGCGGCGGCAAGACGGTGACCGTCGCGGGGCCGCTGGTGCTGACGCGGGCCGATGCGTCGGCCCTGCTCGCCGCCTGGAAGCGGCTCTGCGGCGGCGGCGGCACCCTGCGGACGGCGCGCCTTTCCGGCGGCGACGCCTGCTTCGAGATCGAGGTGCAGGGGGACCACGCCGACCGCCTGGCCGCCGACCTGGCGCAGGCGGGCTACCGCGCCAAGCGCGCCGGTGGGTGAGCGGGCCACCTGCCGGATCCCAGGCTCCGCCGGCAGGCTCCTGGGGGCACGCGCCGGTGAACGTCGCGCCGCCGGCGGCCTGGCGCGCGGGGTCCGCGTCGAGGCACTTCAGGATCTCCCGGGCCAGCGGAGCCGGATGGGAGGGCTGGTATGCTCGCCGGGAAAGGGGGGCTCTGGTGGACTTCGGCGCGGTGCTGCGGCGGCTGACTCCCTTCCTCGCGGAGAGAGGCTTCCGCTTCGCCATGATCGGCGGAGTCGCCCTGGCGGCCTACGGGCTGATGCGCACGACGTTGGATCTCGACCTGGTGGTGGAATCGAGGGCCCAGGACGAGCTGATCGCCTTCCTTGAGTCCCTCGGCTTCACCACCCTTCACCGATCGGCCGGCTACTCCAATCATCTCCACCCGGACCCGATGTGGGGCCGGATCGATCTCGTCTACGTCGATCGGCCGACCGGCGAGGAGCTCTTCGCGGCCTGCCGGCCGGCGAGGGCTCCCGGCGGGATGGACCTCCCGGTGCCGAAACCCGAGCATCTGGCCGCGCTCAAGGTGCTGGCGATGAAAAACGACCCGGCGCGCACGTTTCAGGAGATGGCCGACATCCGTTTCCTCGTGCAGCTGCCCCGGGTCGATCGGCGGCAGATCGCCGGCTACTTCGAGCGGCATGGCCTGAAGGAGCGTTTCGGTGACCTCGAACGGACCCTCTGAAGAGCCCTTCGGGCCAGGCGCCGTGCCGACGGCTCCCGACGACGTGGCGGCGCTTCGCCGGCACCGTCCGGCGGCCGGCAGCGACTGGTTGAGCGAGCTGACGGCGCTTGCCAACCAGTTCCCGGCGGCCGGGGCGGCGCTGGCGCAGCGGCGCACGTTCGCGGGTCTGGAGCCCTTCAGCCTGCGGGCCGGCGATTCCGAGCACCCGGACCGCGGGCGCAAGGAAGATAGCTCCCCGTAGAGCGAGCGCCTTCGTGGACCCTGGGAGCCGGCTCGGAGAGCCCTCTGCGCCGCGTGCAGATGGACTGGCACCGGGAGGGGGGAGCGCGTGCCGCTGGCGTGAGCGGCTGCCGCCGCGCTGCCGTGCCGCCGCCGGGCAGCTACTGCGACAGCCGCTGCAGGGCTCGGGGCGGCCCGGCGAAGACTCCTAGAGCTTGAGGACCAGCTTCGTCATGTCGTGCTGGTTGCCGTCGGGATCGGTGCCGTAGCCGGGGATCAGGTAGCTCTCGAAGCCGAGGCCGGTCAGCGTGCGCACGGCGTCCGCCTCGGAGTCGGCGATCAGCATGCAGGTGAGGTGGCGCAGGCCGTCGCGGCGGGCGATGCGGATGAAGTCGTTGACCAGGATGGTGCCCAGGCCGAGGCCGCGGTACTTGGGATCGAACAGCCACTTGATCCGGCCCACCAGGCGCAGCGGCCCCCCTTCGCGGCGGTGGAGGGTGGCGTCGGCGACGATGTGATGGCCGTCGGTGGCGATGAGCGGCAGCACCCGGTCATAATCCAGCTCCCGCCCCCACTGCTCGATCAGGGCGCGGTTGTCGATGCGGTCCCAGGCGAAGCGCCGCACATCCTGCGGCAGCCGCTGAAAGAACGCGTACAGCTCGTCGGTGTCGGCCGTGGTGAACGGCCGGATCAACAGGCGGCTGCCGTCGCGCAGCACCGCCTCCTGCGGATAACGATCCATCGAGCACCTCCACAACTCTCTAGAACGTAAGGAGACAGTTTGCCGTTGCAGCGTAACACAGCCGTCAGCGGGGTGATGGCCGGCCGGTGGCGGCCCTCCCCGCGCCGGAGAGGGAGGCAAGCTGAGCCGCTGCACCACCGGCCCACCGACCCGTGCGACACGCTAAACTTCCCCCCGGTATGAACGGGCGCGTGTGGGATGAGCTGTCCCGGACGCTGCGCACCAGTGCGCCCTATCGCGCCCTCCTCGGCGGGCGCGGGGAGATCGTGCGTCTGCCGGTGCCGGCGGCGGCCTGGGTCGGCAGCCTTCTCGCCCGGGACCTGGGGCGCCCGCTGGTGGCGGTGGTGCCGCGCGAGGCGGATGCGCTGACCTGGATGGAGGCGGCGCGCCTGTTCGCCGAGCAGGCGGCGGTCTACTTCCCGGCGCCGCCGCTCACCCCCTACCAGGAGGCCGAGGTGTCGCTCCAGGTGCGGGCGCAGGAGGCCGTGGCGCTCGACGGCGTCCTCTCGAGGACGGCGGGGACGGTGGTGACGACGCCGCGCGCGCTCTTCCGCCGCCTGCCGCCGCCGCGGCAGTTCGCCGCCGCGGTGCTCGGCCTGCGGCCGGGCGAGGACCATCCGCTGGAGGGCCTGGTCGCCCACCTCTCGCGCTACGGCTACCGCCGCACCGACCTGGTCTACGAGGTCGGCGACTTCGCGGTGCGCGGCGGCATCCTCGACTTCTTCCCGCCGGGCGAGGAGGCGCCGATCCGGGTGGACCTGTTCGGCGACACGGTGGAGTCGATCCGCTGGTTCGATGCGCAGTCGCAGCGCTCGGAGGACACCCTGGAGGCGGTGCGGGTGCTGCCGCTCTACCTCTTCCCCGGCGGCGCCGAGGAGGCGCGGCGGCTGGCCGCCCTGCTGCCGGCGCTCGATCCCGATCTCGGGCCGGAGGGGGCGGAGATGATCGAGGGGCTGCGCGGCGCCGGCTCCTTCCCGGGGTGGGAGAACTACCTGCCGCTGCTCGGCGGCAGCGTGTCGCTCCTGGAGGCCCTGACCGATCCGCTGGTCTTTGCCGTCGATCCGCCGGCGCTCGCCGCCGAGGCCGACCACCATGCGGCGCGCCTGGCGGCCGACTTCTCGTCGCGCCGCGCCGCCGGGCGGGTGGCCGCGCCTCCGGAGGCGCTGGAGCAGCCGGCCGAGGAGGTGCAGGCGGCGCTGGCGGCGGCGCCGCTGGTGCTGGGCGACCTCCTGGTGGGGGCCGGCGGTGTCGGCGGCGCCGGAGGCGCGGCCGGCGGCGCCCGCGGCACCCGCGGCACCCCGGAGATGGCGGAAAGGGTGGCGGTGGATTTCCAGGCCACGCTGACCGACCTCTTTCACGGCCAGCTGCCGCGCTTCCCCCAGGAGGTGGCGACGGCGCGGGCGCGCGGCGACCGCTGCCTGGTGGTGGTGCCGGCCGCCCACCGCCGCCGCACCGAGGAGCTCCTGGAGGGGCGCGAGGTGCCGCTCGGCCGCGGCGGCGTCGAGATCGTGGCGGGCGACCTGGCGCGCGGCTTCCGCCTCCCCGCCGCCGGGGTGGCGGTCTACGGCGAGCAGCAGCTGCTGCCGCAGGCGAAGCTCCAGCGCCGACCGTCGCGGGCGCGCTTCGGGCCGTTCCTCGCCAGCCTGCGCGACCTCAAGGTCGGCGACTACGTGGTGCACAGCGACCACGGCATCGGCCAGTTCGTCGCCCTGCGGTCGGTGGGCCGGGATGGCGACGGCACGGGCCTGCTGCCGCCGGTGCTGCGGGACTTGGCGCCGGGGGGCGGCGCGGGCGCGGCCGGCGCCGCGGCCGGCGCGGGCAGCGAGACCGAGGTGATGGAGATCGCCTACGCCTCCGGCAAGCGCCTGCTGCTGCCGCTCAGCCGCCTCGACCTGGTGCAGAAGTACAGCGGCATCGAGGGCGTCGCGCCGCGCCTCGACCAGCTGGGCGGCACCTCGTGGAACCGCACCAAGAGCAAGGTCAAGAGCAGCATGCGCGACATGGCGGCGGAGCTGCTCAAGCTCTACGCCGAGCGGCAGCTGGCCAAGGCGCCGGCGCTGCCTCCCGACACCGACCTGCAGCGCCAGTTCGAGGCCGCCTTCGCCTACGAGGAGAGCCCCGATCAGAACGAGGCCATCGCGGTCATCAAGGAGGACCTCCAGCGCGAGCGGCCGATGGACCGGCTGCTGTGCGGCGACGTCGGCTACGGCAAGACCGAGGTGGCGATGCGCGCCGCCTTCAAGGCGGTCGACGGCGGCGGCCAGGTGGCGGTGCTGGCGCCGACCACCATCCTCGCCGACCAGCACCTGGAGACCTTCCGCCGGCGCTTCGCCGGCTTCCCGGTGACGATCGAGATGGTGTCGCGCTTCCGCACGCCGCAGGAGATGCGCGAGCTGCGCCAGCGCCTGTCCTCCGGCAGGGTGGACGTGCTCATCGGCACCCACCGCCTGCTGTCGAAGGACATCCAGCTGCCCAAGCTGGCGCTGCTCATCGTCGACGAGGAGCAGCGCTTCGGCGTGGCGCAGAAGGAGCGGCTGAAGCAGCTCAAGAAGGACGTGCACGTCCTCGCCATGTCGGCGACGCCGGTGCCGCGCACCCTGCAGCTGTCGCTCGCCGGGGTGCGCGACCTGTCGGTGATCGAGACCCCGCCCAAGGACCGGATGGCGGTCGAGACCGCCATCCTGCCGTGGAACCGCGAGGTGGTGCGCGAGGCGATCGAGTTCGAGATCGAGCGCGGCGGGCAGGTGTACTACGTCTACAACCGCGTGGAATCGATCGAAAAGATGCAGGCGACGCTCAAGGAGATCGTGCCCGGGCTGCGCATCACCGTCGGCCACGGCCAGCTCGACGAGGCGGAGCTGTCGCGGCGCATGCACGCCTTCACCAACGGCGAGATGGATCTGCTGCTGGCGACGACGATCATCGAGAACGGCATCGACATCCCCAACGTCAACACCATGATCGTGCACCGCGCCGACCGCTTCGGGCTGGCCCAGCTCTACCAGCTGCGCGGCCGCGTGGGGCGGAGCAACCAGCTCGCCTACTGCTACCTGATGGTGGCCGGCGACCGGGTGCTGTCGGAGCCGGCGCGCAAGCGGCTGGGCGCCATCCGCGAGTTCACCGACCTCGGCGCCGGCTTCCGCA
The DNA here is from genome assembly GCA_030150965.1 of Thermoanaerobaculia bacterium. GTDB lineage: Bacteria > Acidobacteriota > Thermoanaerobaculia > Multivoradales > UBA5704 > JASLEW01. The sequence continues at coordinate 24,732 of JASLEW010000470.1, forward strand.
TCGCCGCCCGCGACCTGGAGATCCGCGGCGCCGGCAACCTCCTGGGCGGCGAGCAGAGCGGCCACATCGCCGCCGTCGGCATCGAGACCTATCTCAAGCTGCTCGAGGAGACGGTGCGCGAGCTGCGCGGCGAGAGCGTCGCCGAAGCGCCGTCGGTGGCCATCGACCTGCCGGTGCCGATGTCCATCCCGCAGGAGTACGTGAACGACGCCAACCTGCGCATGGAGCTGTACCAGAAGATCGCCGCCGCCGAGAGCGCCGAGCGCGAGATGCTGGCGGAGCTGGCCGACCGCTTCGGGCCGCCCCCTGCCGCGGTGCACACCCTGGTCGAGGTGGCGGCGCTCAAGCGCCTCGCCGAGTCGCTGCGCGTGCAGTCGATCGCCGCCAAGGGGCACGAGCTGACCATCCGGCTGCGCCGCGACGCGCGCATCGACGTGACGCGGCTGATCGACCTGGTGTCGCGGACGCCCGGCGCCAGCTTCAGCCCGACCGGCGTGCTCACCCTCACCGCGCCGCCCGGCGGCGGCGGCCAGCAGCTGCTGTCCACGGCGCGCTCGACCCTGGCGGAGCTCGCGCAGTGAGGCGCCTCGCGGGTCCGCGCGCGGCGGGGCCGCGGGTCCCGGCGCGTCCGCGGGCCGCCGCCTGGGCCACC
>JASLEW010000138.1 GCA_030150965.1 Thermoanaerobaculia bacterium
GGCACGGGCGGCGAAGCCTCCGCGGCCCCGCCGCCCGTCCTGGCGAGCCTGTTCAGCCGGGGGCTCACCCAGGTGCTGAGCCCGGCGGCAAGGCGTGAGCTGGCCGCGGCTCCCGGCCGTGGCGTGCGCGATACGCCGCAGCAGGCCGCCATCCCGGCCGAGGTCCGGCAGGACCTGGTGCTCGCGGCGCTGCGGCAGACGGTGCAGGGCGACGACCGCGCCGGCTACCGGGTCGAGATCACCTCGACGGTCGGCGAGGCGCCCGGCCGGACGGCGCTGTTCGTGGTGCCGGAGGACGGTGGGTACCGGATCGCCGGCCTCGGGGACGCGCCCGCCACCCTGGGCTTCGAGGCGCTGCGGCGGCTCGGGGAGAACGACCTTGCCGGCGCGCGGCAGTGGCTCGACTGGGCCGCCGACGAGATCGGCAGGCAGGCGCCGCCGGCCGGCGTCTCGTGGGCGGTGCTGGCCGGCGGCCTGCACGGCGGCGGCGCCGGCGCCTCTTCCGCTCCCGCAGCCTCCGGGGACCGGCGCGAGTCCGAGCTGCCGCCGTCTCCCCTGCTCGCGCTGTGGCCACCGGCCGGGGACGAGGCGGCCGGCGGCGCGGCAGGTCCGGATAGCGCGGCGGCCACGGCCGTGCGCTGTGCCGCCGCCGGCCTCGCCGCCGAGGGCCTGAGCGCTCCTCTCGGCGAAAACCGCGCGAACGGGGCGAACCCGGCGAGCGCTCCAAACACCGCGAAGGCCTCGGGCAACTCCGGCGGTGGAGCGAAGGCCGCCGCCGCGAGCCCTGCCGCCACGATCCTCGCCGCGCTGGGCGCCTGCCGCGACGCCGCCACGACCGAGGAGCGGCGGCTGGCGGCCGAGGTGGCGCTCGCCGAGGCCTATCGCGGCCTCGGCCGGTTCCAGGAGCTGCTCGACACCGGGCGCCGGCTGGCCGCGGCACGGCCCGATTCGGCCATCGCCTTCAGCCTCCAGGCCGAGGCCCTGACCGGGTTGGCGCGCTGGAGCGATCTGGCCGAGCTGGCGGGTCATCGCCTGGAGGCCCATCCCGACGATCCGGCGGCGCTGCGTCTCGCCGCCCGCGGCGCCACCCGCCGCGGCGATCTGGAGGGCGCCGCCGCCCTGCTCCGCCAGGTGGCCGGCAGCGGCCACGAGAGCGCCGCCGACCTCAACCAGCTGGCCTGGCTCTCGCTGGTGCGCGGCCGTCCCGACGATCAGGCGGTCGAGGACGCGCAGCGCGCCGCCGCGCTCTCGCGCTACTGCGACGCGACGGCGCTGCACACCCTGGCCGCGCTCTATGCCGAGCGCGGCCGGCCGGCGGAGGCGTACCGCATCATCCTGCAATCGATCGACGCCCGCCCGGGCGGCGCGGCCGACGCGCCCAATCCACCGGAGGTTGCCGCCATGGCCGCGGCGGCTGCCCAGCCGGCGAACGGCGACTGGTTCGTCTTCGGGCACCTGGCCGAGAGCTACGGGCTGCCCGACGAGGCCCGCCGCCTCTATGCCAAGGTCCTGCCCGCCAGCCTGGAGGAGGCATCCCCCCTCTCGACGTTCCGCCTCGCCCAGGCCCGCCTCGCCGCCCTGGGAACGGTCAAGGAGGCGGCGGCCGGCAGCCCCGCCCACCACGGCCGTTAGCCGGCGGCCGGGACCAGGACTCGCCGGCGCGGCGCAATGCCAGGAGCATAGGCCGCCGAGGAGACCGCGCGGCGCCCCTGCGCTACAGTGCGCGGCATGAATATCGTCGGCGTCTCGGCGTTCTTCCACGAGTCGGCTTGCTGCCTGCTGCGGGATGGGCGGTTGGCGGCGGCGGCCGAGGAGGAGCGCTTCTCGCGCGTCAAGCACGACCCGCGGCTGCCGGTGAGCGCCTTCCGCTGGTGCCTGGCGGAGGGCGGCATCGGGCCGGGGGAGATCGACTGCCTGGCGTTCTACGAGCTGCCGGTCGAGAAGCTCGCGCGGCAGCTGTGGGCCGGGGTGCCGGCGGACGCGCCGGCCGATCTGCCGTGGCTCGACCCGCGGCGCGCCGAGCGGCAGCTGCGCGAGGGGCTGGGCTACGACGGGCCGCTGCGCTGCTATCCGCATCACGCCTCGCACGCGGCGAGCGCCTTCCTCTACTCCGGCTTCGACGAGGCGGCCGTGCTGACCGTCGACGGCGTCGGCGAGTGGGCGACGACCACCTACGGCCACGGCCGCGGCAACCGGCTGGACGCCTTCGAGCAGGTCGAGTTCCCGCACTCGCTCGGCCTGCTCTACTCCACCCTCACCTCCTATCTCGGCTTCCAGGTCAACGACGGCGAGTACAAGGTGATGGGCCTCGCCCCCTACGGGCGCCCGCGCCACGTCGAGGTCCTCGGCCGCCTGATCGAGCCCGGCCCCGGCGGCCAGTTCCGCCTCGACCTGCGGTACTTCGACTTCGTGCGCGGGCGCCGCATGGACGCGCCCGCCCTGGCCGAGCTGCTGGGGGAGCCGCGGCGGCGGCCGGGAGAGCCGCTGACCGAGTTCCACCGCGACGTGGCGCGCAGCCTCCAGGTGGTGCTGGAGGAGATGCTGCTGGAGAAGGTGCGATACCTCTACGCCCGCACCGGCGCCGCCGCCCTGTGCATGGCCGGCGGCGTGGCGCTCAACTGCGTGGCCAACGGCCGCATCCTGCGCGAGGGGCCGTTCGCGCGGCTCTTCGTGCAGCCGGCGGCGGGTGACGCCGGCGGCTGCCTGGGCGCCGCCGCCCTGGCCTGGGCGGAGCTGAGCGGGAGCGCGGGGGCGCGGCCGGCGCCGCTCGCCGACGTCTTCCTGGGGCCGCGCTGGAGCGCCGAGGAGGTCGCCGGGGTGATCGCCGCGGCGGGGTTGCCGGCGCGCGACTTCCGCGGGCGCGAGGCGGAGCTCCTGGCCGCGGTCGCCGAGCGCATCGCGCGACGCCAGGTCGTCGGCTGGCTGCACGGGCCGATGGAGCTCGGCCCGCGCGCCCTGGGCGCGCGCAGCATCCTGGCCGACGCCCGCGATCCGGAGGCCCGCGACCGCCTGAACCGCCTGGTCAAGCAGCGCGAGGACTTCCGCCCGTTCGCTCCCAGCGTCCTGGCCGAGGCCGCCGCCGAGCACTTCGCCCTCGATCACCCGTCGCCCTTCATGCTCGAGACCTGCCAGGTGACCTCGCCCATCGCCCTGCCCGCGGTCACCCACGTGGACGGCTCGGCGCGCCCGCAGACCGTGGATGCCGCGCAGGCGCCGCGCTTCGCCGCGCTGCTGCGCGAGGTGGGCCGCCGCACCGGCTGCCCGGTGGTGGTCAACACCTCGTTCAACACCGCCGGCGAGCCGATCGTCTGCTCGCCGGTGGACGCCCTGCTGACGATGGCCCGGGCGGGGCTCGATGCCCTGGTGCTGGAGGATTTCCTGCTCGACCGCGCCGATCTGCCGGCGCAGTGGGCGGAGCTGCTGCCGGCCTGGCAGGAGCGGCTCACCAGCCCCTGGGCCGGAGGAGCGGCCGGGGCCGGCGGGGGCGTGCTGTCCGCGGATCTCTATACCCTGGTCTGAGCCGGGACACCCAGGTCCGAGGCGACTCGACCGGGCCTGGGCGCGCCTGACGCCGCCGGCGCCGGCTCCTGGACCGGATCGGGGATGAAGGCCGCCGCGCGGCCGAGGGCCGGAACCGGCGGCGCGGGCCGGGCCGGGGCCGCAAGGCGGCCCGGGACCCCGGCATTGGGCCCGGCCCGGCCCCGGAGGCCCGGAGCCCCGAAGCCCGGCGGCCGGGGCCGCGGCCCCCGCGGCGCGATAGCATCCTCCGCCGCATGGGCTCCCATCCTTCCCCGCCGCCGGACTCTCCGCTGCCTCTCGGGACACCGGACACACCCGCGGCCAGCGCCTCGGAGGCCGGCGGCCGGGCCGGCGGCGCTCCCGCGAACGACCCGGTCAGGGAGGCGAGCCGGGCGCTTGCCAGGGAGCTGGCGACGCCGGCCGGAGCGCGGCAGGCCCGCCTGCAACAGGCGGCCGGCGCCCTGCGCCTGCCACCTTCCGCCCTGGAGCTGCCGCGGCCCGGCGCGGGCGCCCCACCACCGGCGGGTGACGGCGCCCAGGCCGATGGCGCCAAGTCCGGGAGCGCTGCCGCCACGGGGCGGGGCGGCGGCGAGCCGCCAATCCCTTCGGAGCCCCTGCCGCCGCCCCCGCCCCGGCCGCCATCCCCCCGGCCGGCGCGGCCGATCAGCATCTGGCAGCCGCGCGGCGGCGGCGCCGATCTCGTCTTCGTGCGCCCGGCGCCCGGGCCGCTCGGCGACCACTTCGCGGCGCGGCGGGAGATCCGGCCGAAGCGGGCTCCCCTGCCGCTGCGCGTCTGCCTGTTCGGCGAGTCGGCGGCGGCGGGCTACCTCTATGCCCCCGCGCTCACCCCCGCCGGCGTCCTCGAGGCCCAGCTGCGCGCGGTGGCCGGCGAGGACGCGGTCGAGGTGATCGACCTGGCGCGCACCAACGAGACGCTCGGCGGCATCGCCGCGACCCTTGAAAGCGCGGTGCAGATCCAGCCCGACGTGGTGGTCATCTTCGCCGGCAACAACTGGAACCTCCTGGAGACGCCGGAGGTCTCGCCCTACGCGCCGTCGGTCGCGGCGCGCCAGCGCTACGCCGCGGCGTGGCGCGAGGCCGGTGGGCCGGCGGGGCCGGTGGCGCTCGCCGCCGGGCGCCTGCGCGGGTTGGCGGCGGCCACCTTCGATCATGTCGCGCTGATCGCGCGCGCCATCGGCGTGCCGGTGATCGTGGTGATGCCGGAGGTGAGCCTGGCCGGCTGGGAGAGCCGCCAGCCGCTCGCCTGGGCCGCCACCGCGGCGATGGGCTGGGATGCGGGAGCGGGAGCGGCGGGAGCGGCAGGAGCGGAAGTACCAACAGGGACCCCAGGGGCGGCGGGCGGCCGCTCGGTGGCCGCGAGGTGGTACCGGCTGCTCCGGCGCGCGCGGCACCACCTGGAGCGCCGGGCCTGGGCCGCCGCGGCGCGCGCCGCGCGCGCCATGCTCGCCCTCGACGGCGGCGGCAATCCCACCTCCTGGCGGCTCCTCGCGCGCGCCCAGGAGGGGGAGGGGGACGCCCACGCCGCGGCGGAGTCGGCACGCGCCGAGATCGACGCCGCGGCCTACCCGACGCTGGCCTTCCTCGGCGCCCCCCAGGCCACCACCCTGGTCCGGGAGCTGCTGCGCCAGGCGGCGCGCCGCCACGGCTTCGCCACCGTGGACCTGCCGCGGATCTTCGCCGCCCATGCCGGCTCGCCGCTGCCCGGACAGCGCCTGTTCCTCGACTACTGCCACCTGACCGCCGAGGGGATCGCGGTGGCGATGGCCGCCGTCGCCCGCGAGGTGCTGCACCTGTCGGGGATCGGCGGCGGCACGTCAGGGCGAGTGCGCGCGGACCGGCCTGCCGGCGCCGCACCGGCCGGCGACGG
>JASLEW010000229.1 GCA_030150965.1 Thermoanaerobaculia bacterium
GCCGGCCAGCTCCGCGAGCGTCGCGCCTTCGAGGATGGCGGCGAGCCCGGCCTCGACGCCCAGGCCGGCCTCGATCGCGCCCGCCATCTCGGCGGCGGCGAGGGAGTCGAAACCGAGCGCGAGCAGCGGCCGGTCGGCGGCGAGCCGCCCGGCGGCGACGCCGAGGATCGCCGCCGCCTGGCGGCGCAGCTGCGCCGTGACCGCCGCCGCCCGCTCGGCGGACGGCAGGCGCAGGATGGCCCGGAGGTCGAGGGGCGACCGCTCGGCACCGGGCGGGCGGCCGTCGCGGGGGCGCTGGCTGGGCACGGCGTGTGGTCTTCGGCGAGGAGGTGCCGGCTCCTTCCCCGCGGGAGGACGGCTCCGCCAATATAGCAACGGCGCCCGCCGCCGCATGCGGCCCCGCTCACGAAACAGGCGGCGGACACCCCCCTCGATGCGGCATGCCTCCGCCGCTTCCCCGCCTCCGCCCACCGCCGCCGCCGCCATCGGACGGCGCAGTCACCGGCAAAGGACGCGGCACGCTCCCGGCGCGCCTGCCGCTGCCGGCCGGCGCGGGTGAAACCCAAGAGATAGAAAGGTTTCCAAGCGCCGCCGGGAAGAAAACAGGAGTGGTATCGGGTTTGCAATTCTGGTGGGTTGAATGCAGCCCGCCCCGGTCCCCAGGGACCTTCCCGGCGAGTCCGAGGGCGCAGAGGCTCCGGAGCCGAGAGCGAGGCCCCGGACAGCTCAAAGAGCTCACAGGAGGAAATGAGTCATGATCTCTCGCGAACGGAAGCTCCTCAAGACCTCGATGGTCCTGGCTCTGGCGCTTCTGGTGATGGCCCCGATCGCCAGCTTCGCCGGCGTGGCGATCGGCTTCGGCGTCGGCGTCGCGCCCGGACCGGGGTACACCTGGGTGCCGGGCTACTACAACTGGGTGCCGGCGGCCGGCTACAGCTGGGTGCCCGGATACTGGGCGCTGCCGCCCTTCGCCGGCGCGGTCTGGTTCGGCCCGCACTGGGGCTGGTACGGCGGCCACCGGGTGTTCCTGCGCGGCGGCTGGGGCCGCGGCCCGGGCTTCTACCGCGGCGGCTTCGTTGGCGGCTTCCGCGGCGGCATCCGCGGCGGGTTCCACGGCTACGCGCATCACCGCTGATCGCCCGCCTCTCCCCGCCCCACCCGCTCCTCGGTCGATCGCAGCTCCCCGGCCCGGAGGCTCAGGCCTCCGGGCCGTAGGCCCGTCCGCAGCGCCCAGGGCCGCCCACGGGCCATGAAGGTGGGCGCCCCCCATCCCCGGGGTCCGGCCCGGCGGCTACTCCGCGCGCAACGCGACCATCGGGTCCACGCTCGCCGCGCGCTGCGCCGGCAGCAGGCCGGTGATGGCGGCGACCAGGATCATGATGAAGGTGGACAGGCCGAGGGTCGGCGGGTCGGCCGCGGTGAGGCCGAACAGCTGGCTCTTGGCGAGCGGCGCGGCGGCCAGGGCGGCGGGCAGGCCGATGGCGATGCCGATGGCGGTGAGCGCCATCGCCTCGCGCAGCACCAGGCCGAGGACGGTGGCGCGGTGCGCGCCGAGCGCCATGCGCAGGCCGATCTCGTTGGTGCGCCGGGTGACGCCGTAGGCCATCACGCCGTAGAGCCCGATGCCGGCCAGGGTCAGCGCGAGCAGGCCGAAGATGGCGGTGAGGCGCGCCACCGCCGCGTCGGTGCCCAGCGAACGGTCGATCTGCTCGGCGAGCGGCACGATGGCGGTGATCAGCAGATTCGGCTCCACCTCGTGGATCGCCCGGCGCAGGGCGGGGGCGACCGCGGCGGGATCGCCGGCGGTGCGCACCTCCAGGTCGGTCAGCGCATCGACCTGCTGCGCCACCGGCTCGAACGCCGCCGGCGGCGCCGGCTCGCGCAGACTGTTGATCCGGGCGTCGCGCACCACGCCGACGATCAGCGTCTCGTCGGCCCGCCTGCCGAAGCCGAACCGGCGGCCGACCGCCGGGCCGCCGGGGAAGAAGCGGCGCGCCATGGCCTGGTTGATCACCGCCACGGCGGCCGACCCGGCGCGGTCCCGCGGCTCGATGCCGCGCCCCTCGACCAGCTGCATGCCCACCGTGTCGAAGTAGCCCGGCGTGACCAGCATCACCTGCACCTCCATCGACTCGTTGCGCCGCGGCGTGTAGCCGGGCACCTGGGCCGAGCTGGTGCGGGCGCTGCCGCCCACCAACGGGAACAGCGAGAGGCTGGCGGAGCGCACGCCCGGCAGGGCGGCGGCGCGGTCGAGCAGGCGGTCATAGAGGCCGATGAGCTGCGGATCGCTCAGCCCGAGCAGGCGCGGGTTGATCCGCGCCAGCAGCAGGTGGTCGCGGCGGAAGCCGGTCTGGAGCTGGCCGAGATTGCCGAGGCTGCGCAGGAAGAGGCCGGCGCCGATGAGCAGCAGCAGCGACAGCCCCACCTGGCCGATCACCAGGAGCTTGCCCAGCGGCAGGCGCGAGCGGCCGGCGCCATCGCCCTGGAGCGTGCGGCCGCCCGCCTTGAGGTGCTCGCCGATCGCCAGCCGCGTCGCCTGGAGCGCCGGCACGACGCCGAAGAGCACCGCGGTGCACAGGGTGGCGGCGGCGCTGAAGCCGAGCATGCGCAGGTCGAGGCCGCCGTCCAGGGCCAGGGTGGAGGGGTCGATCGCCGCCATGCCGAGCAGCAGCCGGCGGCCCCAGAAGGCCACCAGCAGGCCGCAGGCGCCGCCCGCCGCCGCCAGCAGCACGCTCTCGGTCAGCAGCTGGCGCACCAGCCGGCCGCGGGGGGCGCCGATCGACATCCGCACCGCCATCTCCCGGCGCCGGCCGGCGGCGCGCGCCAGCAGCAGGTTGGCGATGTTGGCGCAGGCGATCAGCAGCACCAGGGCGGCGGCGCCCATCAGGATCAGCAGCGGCTGGCCGAAGGCGCCGCGCAGCCGCGACACCCCGCGCTCGGCCGGCAGCACCTGCACCCGGGTCTTGAGCAGCTCGTCCCGCGTCTCGCGGTCGTCGGCCCCGGCGAACGCGCCGGCGGTGAGCTGGTGGAACAGCAGGTCCATCTCGGCCCGCGCCTGCGCCGGCGGCACGCCCGGGCGCAGCCGCCCGATGAGATGGAGAAACGAGATGTGCGGCTCGGCCACCCAGGGCCGGTCGAGGTCCACCTGGGCGTAGATCGAGGCGTTGTTGCGGTAGCGGATCTCGCGCTGCATCATCAGCGGCAGGAAGAGGTCGGGGGCGCTCCCCACCAGCACGCCGAAGAAGCCCGGCGGTGCGACGCCGACGACGGTGAACGGCGCGCCGTTGAGCGTCACCACCCGGCCGAGCACCGAGGGCTGGGAAGCGAAGCGCCGCCGCCAGTAGCCGTGGCTGAGCACCGCCACCGGATGGCCGCCCTCGACCCGCTCGTCCTCCGGGCCCAGCAGCCGCCCGAAGGCCGGACGGACGCCCAGGGCGGCAAAGAAGTTCCCCGACACCAGCTGACCGGTGGCCGATTCGCTCGCCGATTCGCCCACCGGCCCGCCCGGGCCGCCCGCGCCGCCCGGCGCCAGGCCGCCGTCCGCGCTCGCCGCCTGCTCCGCGCCCTCAGGAGCCGCGCCCGCCACGCGCACCGCGAGCAGCGTCTCGCGGGTGAAGGCGATGAGCGAGGCGAGCGCCCGCCCGTGCTCCCGCGCGTACCGCACCATGGGATAGGAGAAGCGGTCCTGGTTCGGGCCGCCGTCGAGCTGGAAGCTGACCAGCCGCCCGGGGTCGGCCACCGGCAGCCGCCGCAGCATCACCACGTCGATCAGGCTGAAGAGCGCCGTCACCCCGCCCAGGCCGAGCGCCAGCGACAGCACCGCCACGGCGGTGACCGCCCGGCTCTTGCCCAGCATCCGCACGGCAAACCGCAGATCCTTGCCCAGCGTCTCGAACATCGAGCGTCACCTCCGGCGCCCCTGCCTTCCCGCCGTCCGCGCCGCCGGACGGCGGGACCGACAGCGCAGGAGCCGCCGGAGGTAGATACGAGGGATGGCGCCCGGGGGTTGCCGCCGGCGCCGGCGGGCCGCGGCGTCCCCCCGGGGCTCAGCGGCTCAGGCGCTCGGGAGCGGCGCTCGCCCACCCTGGCCGCGGCGGCGGGGCAAGCCGGCGGACCGCCCCGCCTCCAGGCGCAATGGAGAAGACGCGAAACCGTCCGGCTCTTCGGGTATACTGCCCCCTCCTTCGGCTCCCCTTCAGGCTGAGGTAGAGGCGGATGGAAGTGGCGGAAACCGAGCGGATACAGGCGCCGGCCGGCGGGTTGGCCAAGGCGCCGACAGGGGTCGCGGGCCTCGACGAGATCACCGGCGGCGGCCTGCCCGCCGGGCGGCCGACCCTGGTGTGCGGTGGCGCCGGCTGCGGCAAGACGCTGCTCGCCACCGGCTTCCTGGTCCATGGCGCCACCCGCTGCGGCGAGCCCGGCGTGCTGGTCGCCTTCGAGGAATCGGCGGAGGAGCTGGCGCAGAACGTCCGCTCGCTGGGCTACGACCTCGAGGACCTGGTGCGCCGCGGTCTGCTGGTGCTCGACTCGGTCCGCATCGAGCGCGGCGACATCGGGGAGACCGGCGAGTACGACCTCGAAGGGCTGTTCATCCGCCTGGGCTATGCCATCGACTCGATCGGCGCCCGCCGCGTGGTGCTCGACACCATCGAGGCGCTGTTCGGCGGCCTGCAGAACGAGGCCGTGCTGCGCAGCGAGCTGCGGCGCCTCTTCCGCTGGCTCAAGGAGCGCGGAGTGACGGCGGTGATCACCGCCGAGCGCGGCGAGGGCGCCTTCACCCGCTACGGCCTGGAGGAGTACGTCTCGGACTGCGTGATCCTGCTCGACCAGCGGGTCGCCGGCCAGATCGCCACCCGCCGCCTGCGCATCGTCAAGTACCGCGGCTCGGCCCACGGCTCCGACGAGTACCCCTTCCTGATCGACCAGGAGGGCGTCGAGGTGATGCCCATCACCGCCGCCGGCCTCGACCACGCGGTGTCGCGCGAGCGGGTCTCGACCGGCGTGGCGGAGCTCGACGCCATGCTCGGCGGCGGCTACTTCCGCGGCAGCAGCGTCCTGGTCTCCGGCACCGCCGGCAGCGGCAAGAGCAGCCTCGCCGCCCACTTCGCCGTCGCCGCCTGCCGCGCCGGCGAGCGCTGCGTCTACTTCACCTTCGAGGAGTCGCGCGACCAGATGGTGCGCAACCTGGCCTCGATCGGCCTCGACCTCGCCACCCCGCTCGCCGACGGCACGCTCACCATCCAGGCCGCGCGTCCCACCCTGCAGGGGCTGGAGGCCCACCTGGCGGTGATCCACCGCGCGGTGAGGCTCGCCCGGCCGCGCGCGGTGGTGATCGATCCGGTCGGCACCTTCGTCACCGTGAGCAGTGAGCAGGAGGTGAGGAACCTCCTGGTGCGGCTGATCGACTTCTTCAAGCAGCGGCAGATCACCGCCTTCCTGACCAGCCTCACCCCGGCGGGCCCGAACCCGGAGACGACCGACGCCGGGATCTCGTCGCTGATCGACACCTGGGTGCTGCTGCGCGACAGCGAGAGCCGCGGCCGGCGCAGCCGCCACCTCTCTGTCCTCAAGTCGCGCGGCATGAAGCACTCCCACGAGGTGCGCGAGCTCCTGCTCACCGAGCGCGGCATCGAGCTGCGCGGCGGCGGGACGCGCCGCCTTGCGGCCGGGG
>JASLEW010000250.1 GCA_030150965.1 Thermoanaerobaculia bacterium
GCCGCCGGCCCCGCCCGCGCCGCCCGGAGCGGTGGCGTCGCCGGGCTTCTTCGCCGGCGCGAAGGAGTAGTCGAAGCTGATGAGGAACTTGTAGACCGAGGCCGACACCGCGCTGGTGTCCTTGAGCACCGGCTCCTTGAACTCGGGCACCTTGTCGAGGTTGTCCATGAAGTTGGCGACCGCGTTGGGGTTGAAGGCGCGCCCCTCGAGCTCGATCGTCGAGGCGTTCATCTTCAGCCGGTCGAGCCACAGCAGCTCCGGCAGCGCCCGCGAGATGTAGTCCATCACCCGCACCGGCCCGCGCTGGTTGCTCTTCAGGTCGTTGATCACCGCGATCTTGTCGGTCAGGTTCTTCTTCTTGGTCTTGTAGTCCTCGACCTCTTTGATCACCGCCGCCAGCGCGTCGACCTGGCGCTGCGCCTGGGCGACCTCCTGGTTCTTCGCCTCCAGGCGGCCGTTCTCCAGCCACCAGTAGCCGGCGGCGCCGAGCACGCCGGCAAAGGCGCCCAGGAGAAGCATCCACAGAGCAAGATCCTGCCCGGGAGGGCCGCCGGCCCTGGCCTTGCGCACCGCCGCCGGCCGCTTGCCCTCGGAGAGCAGGTTGATCTTGATCATCGCTGTCGCCCCCGCCTCTCAGGAAGGATCAGTCGCCGACCTTGCGCACGCCGAGCCCCACGGCCACCGCCATCATCGGCGCGATCGACTCGAGCCATTCGCGATTGAACGTCCCTTCTTTCCAATGCACCCGCCGCAGCGGGTTCATCAGCTCGGTCGGCACCTCGAACTTCTGGCGCAGGATCTGTTGCAGGTTCGGGGTCAGGGCGCAGCCGCCGGAGAGCACCAGCTCGTCCACGTGCCCCTCGGCCGAGGTGGCCGAGAAGAAATCGAACGTCTTGCGGATCTCCGACGCCATCTCCGCCGACACCGTGTCGAGCACCGGGCGGGCGTCGCTCTGCGTGTAGCGGTCGACCGCCTCGCCGCGCTTCAGGCTCTCGGCCTGCGCGAAGGCCAGGTTGAACTCGCGCTGCAACGCCTCGGTGAACTGCTGGCCGCCGAAGGAGATGTCGCGCCAGAAGACGGTCGAGCCGCGCGCCAGGATGTTGATGTTGGTGACGCCGGCCCCCATGTTGATCAGCGCCACCACCTTGCGCGGGTCGAGGTCGTAGTTGACCTCGTAGGCGTTCTGCACGGCGAAGGCGTCGACGTCCACCAGCGTCGCGGTCTTGCCGGTCTGGGAGATGACCGACACGTAGTCGTTGACCTTGTCGCGCTTGACCGCGACCAGCAGGACGTCCATGTTGTCGCGCCCCGGCTCGCCCTCGGAGAGGATCTCGTAGTCGAGGCGGACGTCGTTGATGTCGAAAGGGATGTACTGCTCCGCCTCCCACTGGATGGACTCGGCCAGCTCCTCGGCGGGCATCGCCGGCAGCTGGATCTTCTTGATGATGACCGAGTGGCCGGAGAGCGAGGTGGCGTAGTTCCCGCTCTTGACCCGGGTCTGGTCGTTGAGCTTGTGGATGGCGTCGACGACCAGCGACGAGTCCATGATCGAGCCGTCGACGATCGCCTCCGGGGAGAGCAGCTCGACCCCCAGGCGCTGGAGGTGGAACTCGCCGGCCTTGCGCTCCGTCAGCTCGACCAGCTTCACCGCCGAGCTGCCGATGTCGAGGCCTACGACCCCCTTCTTGGATCGGGTGAACAGAGCCACGTCCAACTCCCCCTATCAACGCCTGCGTTCAACGCAAGTTAGAGGCACTTAGTTAAAGCTTCGCTGGAAGCTACCAGGAAAAAGTGCCCTTGTCAAGGCACTCATGCATCCATCGACATATGGATCAGTGCCGGAACACTACAGCAAGGGGGGCGCCGTTGGCAAGGGTTTATCCTCTTGACGGACAGCGGCTTACCGGCCGCGGCCGGAGGCGGAGCGGAGCGGCGGCGGGCCGCCGCCGCGAGCCGGCGAAGAGGGCGGTGGCGGCATGCGGCAACCGGGCGTAACGGCGTGCCGGCTTGAGGGCGCGGGGCCGTTCTGCTAAGCTGCGCTGCCCGCTTCGGCCAGCCGAGGCGCCGGCAAGGAGAGTCAGCCTCATGGCCAAGGAATGTGACGTCTGCGGGAAGGGCACGGTCTTCGGCAAGAACGTGAGCCATGCGCACAACGTGACCTCGCGCACCTGGGAGCCGAACCTGCAGCGGGTGCGCGCGATCGTCGACGGCCGCGTGCGCCGCGTCGCGGTCTGCACCCGCTGCCTGCGCAGCGGCCGGATCGTCAAGGCGCCGGTGCGCAAGTGGAAGCCCGATCAGGCCCCCGCCTCGACGTAGGATCTGAGACGAGATTGCTGAGCAGAGAGAGGGAGGGGGCGTCCCCTGCTTAGGAGATCGCCTCCGCTTCGCCCCGGCCGCTGACGTTCATCTGGCGGTCCACCCGCACCACTCCCGAGACCGAGCGCAGGTCGCGCAGCAGCTTTTCGAGGTGCTTGCGGTTGCGCAGCTCGCACACCACGACGATCGAGGCGCGGCCGGTCTCGTGCGTCTCCGCCCCGATCTGCGTGATGTTGCTGCCCGCCTTGGTGATGGCCTCGGTGAGCCGGGCGAGCATGCCGGACTGGTTCTCGGTCTCGAGCAGCAGCGACACCTGGTAGACGCTGTCGCGCTGGCGGTCCCACTCGACCTCGATCTCGCGCCCGGGGTTGTAGAGCAGGTTGCGCACGTTCGGGCAATCGACCGAGTGCACCGAGACGCCGCGCCCGCGGGTGATGTAGCCCACGATCTCCTCGCCGGGGAGCGGATTGCAGCACTTGGCGAGGAAGGCCAGCATGTCGCCGTGCCCCTTGACGGTGATCGGACCCGGCCCGAAGGGCAGGATCCGGCTCACCGCCTCGCGGATGCGTCCGGGCTTGGGCGCCGGCTCGACCAGCTGCTGATCGCCCACCACGCGCGACAGCACCTGGCGCGGCTCGACCTTGCCGAAGCCGATCCGGCTGTAGAGGTCCTCCAGCTTGGCGATCCCCTCCTCCTGGAGGTAGGTGGCGAGCAGCGGGCTGTCGAGCAGCTTCTTGCCGGCGATGCCGTACTTGCGCAGCTCCTTGTCCACCAGCCGGCGGCCGATCTCGGTGGCGCGCAGCGTCTGCTGGATGTTGAGCCAGTGGCGGATCTTCGACTTGGCGCGCGAGGTGGTGACGAAGTTGAGCCAGTCGCGGCTGGGATGGCGGCTCGGGTTGGTGACGATCTCGACCATGTCGCCGTTGGCGAGCGGCGTGCGCAGCGGCACCAGCTTGCCGTTGACCCGCGAGCCGGCGCAGTGATGGCCGAGGTCGGTGTGCACGCGGTAGGCGAAGTCGAGCGGCGTGGCGCCGCGCGGGAACGACAGCACCTCGCCGCGCGGGGTGAAGACGTACACCTCGTCCGGATAGAGATCGACCTTGAGCGCGGTCAGGAAAGCCCGCGGGTCCGAGATCTCCTGCTGCCACTCGAGGAGCTGGCGCAGCCAGACGATGTTGGGATCGGTCTGGCGCGGCTCGGCCTTGCCCTCCTTGTAGCGCCAGTGCGCCGCGATGCCCTCCTCGGCGATCAGGTCCATCTCGCGGGTGCGGATCTGCACCTCGAAGGGCTGCCCCTGGTCGCCCACCATGGTGGTGTGGAGCGACTGGTAGAGGTTGCGCTTCGGCATCGCGATGTAGTCCTTGAAGCGGCCGGGGATCGGCCGCCAGCTCTGGTGCACGATGCCGAGCGCGGCATAGGTGTCCTTGAGGCTGCCGGTGACGATGCGGAAGGCCAGGTAGTCGTAGAGCTGCGAGATGTCGATGCCCTGGCGGCTCAGCTTCTCGTAGATCGAGTAGTAGCGCTTGACGCGGAAGCTGATCTCGGCGTCGATGCCGGCGGTCTCCAGGCTGTGCGTCAGCCGCTCGCGGATGCGGTGGATGGAGGCCTCGGCCAGCTTCATCTTCTCGGCGATCTTCGAGTGCAGCTCGGCGAACGGCGCGGGATGGAGGTGGTAGAAGGCGAGGTCTTCGAGATCGCCCTTGACCCGCGCCATCCCCAGGCGGTGCGCGATCGGCGCGTAGATCTCGAGGGTCTCGCGCGAGATGCGCCGGCGCGCGTCGCCCTGCAGGTGCTCCAGGGTCTGCATGTTGTGCAGCCGGTCGGCGAGCTTCACCAGGATGACCCGGATGTCCTTGGCCGAGGCCAGGATCATCTTGCGGAAGGTCTCGGCCTGGGCCTCGTCGCGGCGCACGTACTCGTGGCGGCTGATCTTGGTGACGCCGTCCACCAGGCCGGCGATCTCCTGGCCGAACTCGCCCTCCAGCACCTCGCGGGTGGTGAGCGTGTCCTCGAGCACGTCGTGCAGCAGGCCCACCGCCACGCAGGTCTGGTCGAACTTCAGGTCGGCGAGCAGGAACGCGACGTTGAGCGGATGGATGAGGTACGGATCGCCCGAGCGCCGCACCTGGTCCTTGTGCATGGCGGAGGAGAAGTCGTACACCCCGCGCAGGAAGGGGGTGTCCACCTTGCGGCCGTGGCCCTCCAGGCAGGAGACGATCTCCTCGAAGCGCACCATGCCCGGTGCCGGAACCGGCGGCGCCAACTTCCTGGTCGAGATCTGCGGCATCCGTCCACTCGACGCCCGGCCAGCCGCCGGGCGCTGTCATGCGGGAAAACAAGTATAGGGCAGGCTCTGTTCCTCCGCACCACCGAGCCTCCGCCTCTCGCCCCCCTCGCCCCCCTCGCCGTCCCGGCGCGGACGGCAGGCAGGGCGGCGGCCGGTGACGGCCGGAGGCCGTGCCGGCCGCGCCTCAGCGCGGCGCCGGGCGGCGCCGGCCCTCGACGAGGACCGCGATCTCGTCGGGCCGGTTGTTGACGAAGTCGAGGCGGATGCGGCCGTCCGGCATCTCCGAGATGGTGGCGGGGATGGCGCTGGCGGTCAGGAACCAACCGGCGGGCAGGACGACGGCGTTGCGGGGACGGCCGAAGGTGCGGTCGAAGACCAGGCGGTCGCCGGCCAGGCGATAGCTCCGCGGATCGGTGTAGGTCTCGGCGATGCGCAGGCGCAGGCTCTCCCCCCGGTGGAGGGCGGGGAAACGGGCGATCACCACCTCGGTGTCCGGGGCGATGCCGCCGCCGGCGGCTGGTCCGCCCGGACCGGCCTCGCCCGCGATCTCCCGCAGCTCGGCCGCGGTGAGGCCGGCCTGGCGCAGGGCCGCGCCGCGCACGGTCTCGACCCGCAGCGTCTCGCCGGTGTCCAGGTTGCGGGCCGAGGGCGCCGAGGCCGCGCTCCCCTTGCGCACCACGTTGAGGTACTTGTCGGTCCCCTCGCGGCTCTCGGTGTAGTCGTGGTAGAGGTCGAAGGCGTGCGTCTCCGGCGGTTGCAGGAAGTAGACGATGGCGCGGTCCTGGCGCGCCCGCTCGGCGAGGCGCCGCTCCTCGGGCGCGGCGGCGCCCGCGGGCGGCGTTGCCGGCGGGTCCGCCATTGCCGGCGGGGCCGCGGCGGCTGACG
>JASLEW010000325.1 GCA_030150965.1 Thermoanaerobaculia bacterium
GCCTGCCGGGCGGGAGCGGCTGCGGCGCCTTCGGCGTTGGCGGCGCGCGGGGCCAGGCGCGCCGGCGCGGGCGCCGCCAGGACAGGCGCGCCGCTACCGGCGCCGCCGGCCGCCCGGCTCAATCGATCGCGGGTGTCTTGCCCTCGCCGCCGGCCCCCTGATCCTCGGCGGGCAGCGGCGGCAGGGGCGGCGCCGGCGCCGGGTGGCGCGGCGCCACGCCCAGGCGCTGCAGCTCGTCGTAGACCACCTCGGCGAGGAGGGCGTGGGCGAGGGCGCTGGGATGGCCGTCGCCGGGGATCTTGAAGGCGCGCACGCGGTCGCGACGGTCGGCCGGGTCCAGCCCGTGGTCGCGCAGGTAGGCGAACAGGCGCGGCGAGGCGTCGAGCACGCGGAAGCCGTTGGCCAGCGACACGGTGCGCGCGATGTCGCCGGCCTCGGTGTCGAAGCCGAGCGCCAGCACCACCACCGGCACCCCCTGGCGCCGGGTGAGCGCCGCCAGCCGCGCCATCGCCTTCTCGTAGGGCTCCTGCCCGACGAAGCGCTGGTAGCGGTCGCGGGTCCGCTGCCGCTCCTCCTCCGGCAGGCCGTGCAGGTCGTGCATCAGGTCCGGATCCTCGTCCGGCGGCGAGAAGCGGGCGCGCAGGAAATCGACCAGGTAGAGATGCAGCCCGGGCTCCTGGCCGCGCGGCTTCTGCATGAAGTGCGGCAGGCCGAAATCGTTGCCCACGAAGTGCAACAGCACGAGGTCGGGCTGGAAGGCCATCGCCCGCTGCTCGTAGGTGGCGACCTCCATCACCGTGTTGTATCCGGGGACGCCGAAGTTGAGCAGCTCGTAGCGCCGCCCGCCGGGCTCGGCCGCCGCGCCGGCATTGAGCCGCTGCTCGGCCAGGTGCATGTACGTCTCGTTCTGCCCCACCCCCCAGCCGAACATGTGCGAGTCGCCGAGCCCGACGATGCGAAAGGTTTTCGCCGGCTTGCGCTGCGTGCACTCGCCGCCGCGCAGGCCGAAACCGTTGGTGCGCACCGGCTTGCCGCGGAAGGTGCCGTCCAGCCGCGGCTTGAGCTCATAGACGATGTCGTCGAACTCGCTCGGCTCGACCAGCCCCATCAGGCTGAACGCCCCGCGGTCGGCCTCGGCCAGCGACACCCGCCGCGACCGCTCGAGCTTGTGCCGCACCTCGGCCGGGTTCTCGTCGGCGATCCCCATCCACAGCCGCAGCCCCACCTCGGCCATCACCAGCGCCACCTCCGCCGACAGCACCACCAGCACCAGGCCGAAGACCAGCTTCTTTGCGGTCACGGTCTGATCAGCGCCTTCCGCGGTTGTCGCGGTGATTGCCGTTGCGTCGTCCAGGAGCCGCTCCGGGGCGTCTCGGTTGCGCCTCCTGACGCAAGCGATCGAGATAATCCAGGTTGCGCTGGACCAGATTCGAGAGCTCGGAGTCGACGCTCAAGTCGCGTGCAACGCGCAGCTCCCGCTCCGCGCGGTCGAGATAGGCCCGCAGCTCGCGCCAGGCTCGTTGCCGAGTCTGCTGGGAGAGCGTGCGATTGGTGGCGGTTGAGCGGCAACGCTTGGCGAGGCCGAGCAGGGCATCTCCGCGCAGCCGCCGTAGGGACGCGTTCTGCGCCAGCTCGGGGCGTTCGCCGATCTGTTGCTCCAGCAGAGCCAATGCGCCCTGCGCGTCGCCAGCTCGCAGCATGGCCACGGTGATCCGCCGCAACTCGCGCTCCTCCAGGCGGCCGGTCGCCGCGGATGCGAGGAGTCGTTGCGCCAGCTCACGATCGGCAGAGGGCGATCGGTCGTTCGCGGTCAGGGCCTCAGCCAGCTGCACCAGAACACTGGGAGGCAGGCCCTTGAGCTGTTCCATATGCTCGGTGACAAAGCTGGACACGGGCGCTGGATCGCGCAGAGCGATCTGCACCTCGGCGAAGAGCTGCAAGGTGCGTGAGTTGAGAGGATCACGCTGCAGGATCTCTCGCACCTGCTCCTGTGCCCTTCCTAGCTCACCCAGGGATAGTGCGGCCTCAGCTCGCCGCAGGTCGTTCAGCAAGGCATGCCTCGGATGGGCAGGCAGGACGCAGACAACCTGCGCTTCGTCAGCCATGAACCGGGGCGGCGGGCAGCCCTCCTGGTCCATGGAGCGGATGATCGTCGGGATGCCCTGACCCTCCGTCTGTGCGATTTGCAAGCTGCGGAAAAACCAGGCTAGAGCCTGATTCCGCCACCGCGGCCCGGCGTTGCCCTGCTGAAAAGCGCGGATGTTGACACCCAACGGCAGAGGCCCAGGAGAGAGGAATTCGATCCGGTCAAGAAAGACTGTGACGCGCGCCGGGCTGAAGTCCTGGTAGTCGCGGTGCGCAAGCGCATTCGCCATCGCTTCGTGGAGCGCCCGCTGGGGATACTTGAGCGCGTTGGGCGTCACCGGATCGGTCTTGTCAAAAGCGGTGTAAGACTGCACGTCCAGAAGTTGTATCAGCCGCCGCCATTGCTCCAGCACATTCCCCACCAGGTCATGGCGCTCGGCGTGAGGGTCCGAGCGGTCGACGCCCGGGTAGATGGAAAAGGTGGTAAAGGCGCCGGGCACGAACCGCTGCGTCTCGCGGCCGAATAGCAGCACGGCAAAATTCCGCGGACGTAATGCCTTGGTGAGCGGCTCGCGGACGCACAGCGACGGCACCAGTGCGTTGATCTGGAAACCATCTGACAGGTAGCGCTCCAGGTCCCTTTCCGCCGCGGACATCCTCATGCGCTGAAGGGCGTCACGCAGCACCAGGAGATCAAGATCCTCGACCGTGGCGGCGGTGCAAGGCCGATGATCCCACGGCTCGTGTGTACCTTTGCGGACCAGGAGGTTGCGCAGCAGCCCGTTCCGCGCCTCGATCGTGGCACGCCCGCGGCGCACGAAGTACTTGCCCGGCCCGTCGCCGCGACGGAACAGATGAGCCTCAGAGGTCGCTGGCTGAGTGAAGACCAAGATGCGCCGGCCCGGCGGCGTGCCTTCGTCGATCTGCGCGACCAGGGGAGAGATCGCCGGTGACACGCGGCTGCTGCAACGGTGGAGCACGATGCCTTCTACCTCTCTGAGTCGGGACGAGGTCAGGCCGGTCCTTTCGAGCTTGGAAAACCCGTGCTCGTCCTTGACCTCGCGCGCGCCGCAGATCACATATCCGCCGCCCAGGTTGGGCAGGTCGTTGGCAAAGGCAGAAAGAGTCTCGACGACATCGTCGATGTCGGCGACGTTCTCCTTCCACTCGATCTGCTCGCTCTCCTGATACGAGAGCTCTCTGAGGTCGATCATCTGCGAGGCTCACCTCGGCGGCAGGACCGCTCTGGGCTCATCCGGCAAACTGTACCAGCAGCGTTCCCGCCGGTCCTAGTGTCCCGCACGGCCAGTTCGTATGGTATTCGCTTGCCCTCCGGCTCCCTGGCGGCGTTGCGCCTCCTCACCGTAGTCCCTGCTACGCTTGCGTCGGCGCGCCTGGCCAGGAAGCCGGATTGCGGCGCGACTACCAT
>JASLEW010000327.1 GCA_030150965.1 Thermoanaerobaculia bacterium
ATGGTAGTCGCGCCGCAATCCGGCTTCCTGGCCAGGCGCGCCGACGCAAGCGTAGCAGGGACTACGGTGAGGAGGCGCAACGCCGCCAGGGAGCCGGAGGGCAAGCGAATACCATACGAACTGGCCGTGCGGGACACTAGCTCCCCCCTCCGGCTTCCCGGCCACCGGCTCCCCGATCCGGCGCCTGCCCGGGCGCCCCTCGGCGCGCCCCGGCAGAGAGGCGGCGCCCGTCCCTTCCTTGCCTCTCTCCTCGCGGGGAGTTTCGGCTACCATGCACCTCCAATTGCCGCCGGGCCATCCGGCCTTGACCGGACCTGGACGGCGCCGGGGGGAGGGGGCAACACGGATGTACGCTTCCAACGCTTCCGACATCGTGCTGATCCTGGCGGCCGGCGCCACCGGCGGGCTGATGAACGCGGTGGCCGGCGGCGGCACCATCGTGACCTTCCCGGCCCTGGTCTTCCTCGGCGAGCCGGCGATCATCGCCAACGCCACCTCGACCGTCGCCCTGCTGCCGGGAGCCGCCGCCAGCCTGGCCGGCTACGGCAGGGAGGTCGCCACCCACCGGGAGTGGCTGAAGACACTGCTGCTCCCCTGCCTGGCCGGCGGCGGCATCGGCTCGGTCCTGCTGCTGCGCACGCCGGAGAAGACCTTCGCCTCGCTCGCGCCGCTCCTGGTGCTGTTCGCGACCCTCCTGTTCATGCTGCAGGGCGTCGTCTCCCGGCGCCGCGAGCGCCGGCTCGGCGCCGCGCCTGCGACGCCTGCGACGCCTGCGAGGGGTGGGGCGGCTGGGGCGCCGGCGACGGCCGCGGGGGCGCCGGCCGGCGGCAACCCGGGAGGTCCGGCCGGCCCGGCGAGCACTGCCGCGGCCGCCGGCGACGAGGCGCCCAGCCTGCGCCTGTCGCCCCGCCGCTGGATCGCCGCCGTCGTCTTCCAGTTCCTGGTCTCGATCTACGGCGGCTACTTCGGCGCCGCCATGGGCATCCTGACCCTGGCTGTTCTCGGCTTCCTCGGCCTGTCGAACATCTTCGCCATGAACGGCCTCAAGAACTTCTTCGGCTTCTGCATCAACGGCGTCGCCGCCGCCTACTTCATCCTGCGCGGCCGCGTGGTGTGGCCGGCGGCGCTCCTGATGATGGCCGGTTCGATCGCCGGCGGCTATCTCGGCGCCCGCCTCGCCCAGCGGATCGGCAAGGAGAAGGCCCGCGCCGCGGTGGTGGTGGTGGGGTTCGTGGTGACCGCGATTCTCTTCTGGCAGCGGGTTCATTGAGAGGGGACCCGCCTGCCCGTTTCGGCCGATAGCGCCTTCGGAGCCACCCCCACCTTCGTGGCTGAGGTCGGCCCTGGCCGAGAGGCAGCTCCTGGATGAGCACGACCAACAAGGTCCTGGCCGCCGCCCTCGCGGCGCTGGCGCTGGCGGCGCTGCTCACCGCGCTCGCCGCGGGCGGCGCCCTCGCCCTGCCCGCGCCGGCGCTCGCCGCGGCGCGCTGGCTCGCCATCGGCGTCCTGGCGCTATGGGCCATCAGGCGCCGCACGCTCGGCGCCTGGATGCTGGTCGCGATCGTCGCCGGCGCCGAGCTGGGCCATGACGCGCCGGGGATCGCGCGCAACCTCGGCGTCCTGGGGCAGATCTTCCTGCGGCTGATCAAGATGGTGATCGGCCCGCTGCTCTTCGCCACCCTGGTGGTCGGCATCGCCGGCCACGCCGACCTGCGCAAGGTCGGCCGCATGGGCGTCAAGGCGCTAATCTACTTCGAGGTCGTCACCACGCTCGCCCTGCTCATCGGCCTCCTGGCGATCAACCTCAGCCGCGCCGGCGTCGGCGTGCGCGTGCCGCCGCCGCCCTCGGCCACCGCCGGCGACGAGCTCAGGACTGCGCGCCTGAGCCCGTCCGACATGGTGCTGCACGCCTTCCCCGAGAACATCGCCCGCGCCGTCGCCGACAACCAGGTGCTGCAGATCGTGGTCTTCAGCATCCTCTTCGGCATCGCCCTGGCCATGCTCCCCGAGGAGCGCCGCCGCCCGCTCCTCTCCTTCGCCGACAGCCTGAGCGACACGATGTTCCAGCTCACCAACCTGGTGATGCTGTTCGCGCCGATCGGCGTCGGCGCGGCGATCGCCTACACCGTGGCGCACAGCGGCCTGGGCGTGCTGGTCAACCTGTCGCAGCTGCTGCTGACCCTCTACGCCTCGATCGCCGCCTTCCTGCTGCTGGTGCTGCTGCCGGTGATCCTCCTGGCACGCATCCCGCTGCGGCCGTTCCTGCGCGCCGTGGCCGAGCCGGCATCGATCGGCTTCGCCACCGCCAGCTCCGAGGCCGCCCTGCCCCGCGCCATGGAGGCGATGGAGGCGATCGGCGTGCCGCGCCCGATCGTCGCCTTCGTCATGCCGACCGGCTACAGCTTCAACCTCGCCGGCTCCGCGCTCTACGTGTCGCTGGCCTCGGTCTTCGTGGCGCAGGCCGCCGGCATCGACATGGGCTGGAGCCAGCAGCTGCTGATGCTCTTCACCCTGATGCTCACCAGCAAGGGCGTGGCCGGGGTGCCGCGCGCCGGCCTCGTCGTGCTGCTCGCCACCGCCGCCGCCTTCAGCCTTCCCGCCGAGCCGATCTTCCTTCTCCTCGGCGTCGATGCGCTGATGGACATGGGACGCACCGCCGTCAACGTGATCGGCAACTGCCTGGCGACCGCGGTCGTCGCCCGCTGGGAGGGGGACCTGGGGAGCCCGCTCCCTACACCGCCGGCTTGACCCCCATCGAACGGTAGATCTCGGCCGGATCGTAGACCGTCCCGCCCTTGACCGTCAGCACCACGCGCCGGATGTCGCTGATGCGCGACGCCGGGTCGCCGTCCACCAGGATGAGGTCGGCGAGCTTGCCCGCGGCCACCGAGCCCAGGTCCTGGTCGCGCTTCATCACCCGCGCCGGCACCAGGGTCGCCGCGCGCAGGGCCGCCGGCGCCGGGATGCCCGCCTCGACGTACAGCTCCAGCTCGCGGTGCAGCTGGAAGCCGGCGGCGGAGTCGGTCCCCGCCACGATGGGGACGCCCGCGTCGTAGAGCGCCTTGACCATGGCCAGGCACTTGCGGAAGGCGGCGCGGTATCTCTCGTCCTTCCCTGCCGGTACCGGCAGCCCGCCGCCGGCGAGCAGGCTGCGCCGCATCAGCGGCGGCAGGCGGTCGGCGACCTCCGCCCAACCCGGGGAGAGGACGCCGGGGCGGGCCACGAAGAAACTCTCGAAGACGTTGACCGTCGGATCGCTGACGATCTGGCGCCGCTTGAGCAGGCCGATGAAGTTGCGCACCTCGGGCGAGGCGAGGTCGAGGTCGGGGGCGCGCTCGGCGACCTGGATGAAACGCTGCGGCGTGCGCGTGTCGATGCCGCTCCAGAAGTTGAGCAGCAGGAAGTTGACGTGCTGGATCTCGTTGAAGCCCTCCTCGACCGCCTGCTCGGCGTTCATGCCATTGGGGATGTGCCCCGAAACGCGCATGCCGAGCTGGTGGGCGCGGGCGACGATCGGCGGCACCAGCTTGGGATCGAGCGAGCTGTAGAGCTTGATCTGCACGTAGCCGAGCTGCTTGTAGCGGTCCACCGCCGCCAGCGCCTCCTCCTCCGTCGAGACCAGCACCTTCGACGGCCCGGCGTAGGGTCCGGGGCTGTCGATGAAGCCGGCCATCAGCACCCGCGGTCCCACCGCCTTGCCGCTCTCCCAGTGCTGCCGCATGCTCTGCAGCTGGTCGATGTCGTTGGCCATGTCGCGCACCGTGGTGACGCCGGCCGCCAGGTGCAGGCGGCCGTCGAGCGGATCCAGGTGGACGTGGCAGTCCCAGAGGCCCGGCAGCAGCGCCTTGCCGTTGGCGTCGATGACCTCGGCGCCCGGGGGCACGGCCACCTCGCGGTCCGGCCCCACCCTCTCGATGCGGTCGCCGGACACCACGACCGTCGTGCCCGGCGTGCTCTGGAGCGTCTCGGGATCGAACAGCTTGGCGTTGCGGATCACCAGGCGCTCCGCCGGGCGCCGTGCCAGCTTGCCGGCCAGCTCCCTGTCGTTCGCCGCCTTCACCTGGTCCTGGATGGCGGTGAGCCCGGGCACCGCCTGCTCCCAGCCCTCCAGCACGATGGTCGACCAGCCCGCGTAGATGCAGAACAGCCCCTGCTGATCGTCCAGCCACAGGTAGGTGGGCTCCAGGCCCAGGCCGGTGATGGCGTAGAGGTGGACCATGCGGGCGAAGCCCGGCCCCTGGGCCTGGCTGTCCTTCAGCCTCTCGATCCGCGCCTCGCCATCCGGCAGCAGGTCGAGCCGGCCGCCGGCCGCGAGCAGGGCGCGGGCGAGCAGGCCCATCTCCAGCGGCGACCCCTCCATCCCCAGGTAGAAGGCGTGCGAGGACTCGTCGCGCTGTCCCTGCTCGGCCGGGTTCTTCCAGCTCGCCCTGCCGTCCACCCACTCGAAATGCTCGGTCACCGGGTTCTTCATGTAGTCCGTGCCGACCACGTCGAAGCGCACCGGGACACCGTGGGCGTCGAGCACCGCCTGGCTGTTGACCTTGGGGCCGCGCCCGCGGTCGTTGTACTCGAAGCTGAAGTCCCAGACGCCGTTGGCGCTGGCGCGCGCCGTCGCCAGCCCGGCGCGGTTGCCGGCCAGGAAGACGGCATAGCGCTGCTCGGCCTGGGTGGAGGGCGGGGGCGGCGGCGCGGTCCGGCAGCCCGCCGCCAGCAGCACGGCAGCCATGCCGGAGAGCGCGGCCAGAACGGCCAGCGCCGGCAGCGCCCGTGAGCGCGCCGACCGGGCCGGCCGCCGCGCCGCCACGGCGCGGCCGGACAGCCGCATCGAGAACGATCCATTGAGAGCTCGCGGATTTCGCATCAAGCCTCCTGTCACCTACCGCAGCTTACGCAGCGCCGGCCGGCGGGTTTCGCCGTCCCGGCCATGCGCCTGCCATTGCCACCGGACTGGTCGCTAGACCGCCGCCAGCTCCTCCTCGATCATCTGGCGCTGGTGGAGGTCGGCGTAGAGGCCGCCCGCGGCCAGGAGCTGCTCGTGGCTGCCGCGCTCCAGCACCTCGCCGCCGTCGAGCACCAGGATGAGGTCGGCGTCCTTGACGGTCGACACGCGGTGCGACACCAGCAAGACGGTGCGGCCGGCGAAGACCTGGCGCAGGTTGCGCAGGATCATCTCCTCGGTCTGCGTGTCCACCGCCGACAGGCAGTCGTCGAGCAGCAGGATGCGCGGCTGCCGCACCAGGGCGCGGGCCAGGGCGACGCGCTGCTTCTGGCCGCCGGAGAGCGTCAGGCCGCGCTCGCCCACCATGGTGTCGAGGCCCTGCGGGAAGCCGGCGAGGTCCTGCTCCAGGCCGGCGAGCCGCGCCGCCGCCGCGATCTCGGCGGCGCTGGCGCCGGGCACGCCGAGCGCGATGTTGTCGGCCAGCGTCGCCGAGAAGAGGAACGTCTCCTGCGGCACCATGGCGGTGCCGGCGCGCAGCCGGGCGAGCGGCAGGCGGCGCACGTCGGCGCCGTCCACCGTGAGGCTCCCCGGCGGCGGATCGATCAGCCGCGGGATGAGCGCCAGGAGGGTGCTCTTGCCGGCGCCGGGCAGACGGTGGCGCTGGTGGGCCGCACCGGCGCCG
>JASLEW010000329.1 GCA_030150965.1 Thermoanaerobaculia bacterium
CCGCCGGACCCCGCCGCGCCCCTGGACCCGGAGGCGGAGGGCTTCGAGTACCGGCTGCTGGGCGCGGCCACCCCCGGCTTCGACCTGGTGGAGCGGCACCGCGAGCAGGTCGAGGCCGCCGAGCGCGTCCGCACCCTCTACGTGGCGATGACCCGGGCGAAGGACCGCCTGGTCCTGGCCGGCATCTGGCCCACCCGGGACGCGGCGCCGGTGGCGCCCGAACGGGCCCGCACCCACATGCAGCTCCTCGCCCGCCGCCCGGGCTGCCCCGACCTGGTGCAACTGTGGGGCGAGCCCCGGGCGGCGCCCGCGCCCGAGGCGGTGAGGTGGCGGTTCCCGGCGCTGGCCCCGGAAGCGGCCTCCGTCTCCCAGGGTCCGCCGCTGTACGGCGACGCCGGCGGGGTGCCGGGGGACGCCGGCAGCCGCGGCTCCGGGGCGCCGTTTCGGCCGCCGCCGCCGGCCGAGATCGCCGCCCAGGCCGCGCACCTCGCCGCCTGCGAGGCCGCCGCGGCCGGGCGCATGGCGCGGCCGTTCGGCGCCCCGGCCTCGGCGGAGGCCCACGCTCAGCTGCGCGAGGAGATGGCCCCCGGCCGGGAGCCGCTCGCCGGTCCCGGCGAGGCGGCGGCGCGCGGGGCGTTCGACGAGCCCGGATCGCAGGAGGTGGCGATGGCCGCCGGAGCCGGCCTGCACCGGGCGCTGGAGCTGTGGGACCTGCAGGCCGAGCCGCGCCAGGAGGCCGCCCGCCAGCGCCGGCGGCTGCCCGCCTACCTGGCGGCGGTGGCGGCCGGCGGCACCCTGGAGCAGGCGCTGCCGCGCGCGGCAGCCCTGCTCGACCGCTTCGCCGCCGGCGGCCTGGCCGACCGCCTGCACGGCCTCGCCGGCCAGGTGCTCGCCCGCGAGCTGCCGGTGCTCCTGGAGCCGGCGGCGGCGGTCCCGTCCGGCGCCGCCGAGCCCACCGCCGCGACCCGCGCCGCCGGTCCGGTGGGCTTCGTCGCCGGCGCCGTGGACCTGCTCTACCGCGACCCGGCCTCGGGCGAGCTGGTGATCGCCGACTACAAGACGGACGCCGTCGCCGGCGCCGATCTCGCCCGCCGCGCCGCGTCCTACTCCAGCCAGGGGGAGGTCTACGTGCGGGCGGTCCAGCAGGCGCTGGCCCTGGCCGCGCCGCCGCGCTTCGAGCTCTGGTTCGTGCACGCGGGCGAGGTCGTGGCGCCGGCCGGCTCGCGGTAAGCTTCGGGCATGGCGGCGGCGCCCGAGGTCTCGGTGGTGATCCCCACCCACAACCGGCTGGAGGTGCTGGCGGAGGTGCTGTCGGCCCTGGTGCGGCAGGAGGGGGCGCCGCCGTTCGAGGTGGTGGTGGTGGACGACGGCTCGACCGACGGCACCGCCGAGTGGCTGCGCAGCCGCAGCTTCGACCTCAACCTGCGGGTGATGACCCAGGAGAACCGCGGCCCGGCGGCGGCGCGCAACACCGGGGTGGCGGTGGCGGCCGGCCGCTGGGTGGCCTTTCTGGGGGACGACACCGTCCCCGCCGTGGGATGGCTGGCGGCGCACCGCGCCGCTCACCGCCGGCACGGCGACGACCTCCACCTGGCGGTCATCGGCTACACCGGCTGGCACCCGCGGATGCGGCTCGATCCGTTCCTGCGCTACATCAACGAGCACGGCCTCCAGTTCGGCTTCGCGCTGATCCGCGACCGCGAGGACGTACCGTTCAATTTCTTTTACACCTCGAACCTCTCGCTGCCCCGCGACCTGCTGCTCGCCGAGCCTTTCGATCTGCGCTTTCCTCATGCGGCCTGGGAAGATATCGAGGTCGCCTACCGGTTGAAGAAGAGGGGACTGCGCATGATCTATGAGCCGGCGGCCCGCGTCGCCCACGATCACCCGACCGACCTCGCGCGCTTCGCCGCGCGCCAGGAGCGGGCGGGCTACTGCGCGGTGGTGTTCTACCGGCTCCATCCGGAGCTCGGCGGCTTCCTCGGCCTCGGCCCGGAGGGCCCGCCGCCGGTCCCCGACGCCGCCCGCCAGAGGCGGCGGATGAGGCTGGTGCGGGCCTTGCAAAAACTTCCGCTGGCACTCCCGAAACTGTGGGAAGATGTGCTCAGGTTTCACTACATTCAAGGTCTTCACCGCGCCTGGCACGGCGCGGAGACGGAAAGAGAAAAGGAGAATACCCATGACGACCCTGCGACGAGCGCTTCCACGCCTCTTCAAGGGTGAGTCCATCCCAGCCCTCGTGGCGATGGTTTGCACCGCGCTGCTGCTGGCCGTAACCCCGGCCATGGCGAGCACGCACGGTGGCGGTGGGGGCGGTGGCGGCCACATGGGCGGCGGTGGTCACTCGGGAGGGGGCTTCCATGGCGGCACCGCCCACCCGGTGGGTCCCGGCGGTCACTTCGCCGGTCCCTTCCATTCACCCGGCCACGGCTTCTTCCCCGGCCATGGCTTCCCCGGCCACGGCTTCTTCCCCGGCCGCGGCTTCTACGGCGGTCCCTTCATCGGCTTCGGCGGCTTCGGCCTCGGCTTCGGCCTGGGCCTGGGCCTGGGCTGGGACTACCCCTGGGGCTGGTGGGGTCCGGGCTACCCCGGGTGGGATTACCCGTACTACTACCCGGGCTACTACTCCGGCGGCTACGGCTATTACGGCGACAACGGTGGCTACTACGGTGACGACGACCAGCCCGGGCAGAGCGGCGCCCAGGCCAACCCGCCGCCGGGCGGCTCGCAGCGCGGCATGCCCGCGCCGCAGGCCGAGCGCCAGCCCATGGGAGCCCTCAACCTCGACATCAGCCCCGCCGACGCCGAGGTCTACCTGAACGGCCAGCTCATCGGCAGGGTGCGGGACTTCGGCCGCTGGTCGCGCGGCTACCTCTGGCTGGAGAAGGGCACCTACGACATCGTCTTCTACAAGGACGGCTACAAGACGCTCGCCCGCCAGGTGACGATCTACCCCGGCCTGGTGATCACCTGGGACGACAAGATGGAGCACGGCCAGGCGGTGCGGCCCGAGGATCTGCCGTCGAAGACCCACGAGCGGCGGAACGCCCGCATCCAGTTCGAGCAGGACCGCGCCGAGCAGATCGACCGGCAGCAGGCGCAGGGCGGCTACTACGGCCAGCCGGCGCCGCCGCCGCCCGCGGCTCCCCAGGCGAACGACGACAACGGCGGCTGGAGCGACAACTGGCACGACCGGGTGACCCAGGACCGCGGCGGTAACCCAGGTGCGCCGCCGGCGCCCATCGTCCAGCAGCGCTACGTGCGGCCGATGCCGGCGCCGCAGGCGGGCCCCGACCGCTTCGGGCGCCTGCACCTGCGGGTCGAGCCCGGCGACGCCTCGGTCTACCTCGACGGGCGGTTCGTCGGCACCGGCGCCGACCTGGACGGACGGGACGAGGGCCTGGTGCTCTCGCCCGGCCGCCACAAGCTGGCGGTGGTCCGCCCCGGCCGCCAGGCCGAGGAGCGGGATTTCGACGCCATGCTGGGCAGGGACGTCGATCTCAACGTGGCGCTCGCGCCGGCCGGCCGCTGACCCTCCCGGTCCGCTCGGCCCCCCGGCTCCCCGGCTCCCCGGATCGCTGCCGCCGCGGCGGCAGCGATCCTGACGGCCCCAATCCCCGCCGCCGCGCCGCAACCCGGCGCGGCGGTTTTTTCACCGGTCCTGCGAGGTGACGATGAGCGAACTCGCGACAAAGAGATGTGAGCCGTGCAAGGCCGGCACCCCGCCGCTGGCCGGCGAGGAGCGCGACCGGCTGCTCGCGCAGCTGAGCGGTTGGTCGGTCGAGGACGGCCGGCGCCTCGTCAAGGAGTACCGCTTCCCCGATTTCCGCCAAGCCCTGGGCTTCGTCAACCGCGTCGGCGAGGTGGCCGAGCAGGAGGGGCATCACCCCGACCTGGAGCTGGGCTGGGGGCGGGTCAAGATCACCCTCTGGACCCACTCGATCGGCGGCCTCTCGGAGAGCGATTTCATCCTCGCCGCCAAGGCCGACCGGGCGCTGCCAGCCGCGGGCCGGTAGGCGTGGGTCGGGCGATGGCTAGTGTCCCGCACGGCCAGTTCGTATGGTATTCGCTTGCCCTCCGGCTCCCTGGCGGCGTTGCGCCTCCTCACCGTAGTCCCTGCTACGCTTGCGTCGGCGCGCCTGGCCAGGAAGCCGGATTGCGGCGCGACTACCAT
>JASLEW010000331.1 GCA_030150965.1 Thermoanaerobaculia bacterium
GCGGCGCCTGCCGGCGCGGCCGGGGCCGCCGCAGCAGGTGCACCCGCCGGTGCCGTTGCGGCGGCCGGCGGGGCCGGCAGCACCTCGACCGCCGGCTCCCACCAGCTCTCCCCGGGCGCGAAGGTGTCCCCCTCGTGGGCACACGGGGAGGCGATGTGGTCGCGGCCGTAGACCGGCTGGCCGGAGTGGGTGGAGCGGTGCAGCGGGTAGACGGTGGCGCACACCAGGCAGAAGCGCCCCAGCACCACGCCGCGCCGCTCGGGCGGGATCTGGCTCTCGGGGGCTGTCGGCGGCACTCGGTAGACCATGGCGATTCTCCCTTTGGGCTGCTGACTACTTACCACGCGGCGCCGCTCTCCAGCACCTCCAGGTCGTCGTCGGGGCCGCGCAGGCGAAAGATGGTGCCCGCGACGTGGACCCCCTCGGCCGGCACGGCCCGCGGCACCGGCGCGGCACCGCCCGAAGCATTCGGGCCCGCCGTGTCCCCCGCGCCGCGCGGCTCCGCCTGAACGCCGGGGCCGCGCCGCGCCGCCGCACCCAGCAGCACCGCGCTGCCGGCCGGCAGGCCCAGCCCCCAGCGCACTCCCGGCTGCGCCATCAGGCGGCGCAGGCGGCGGTCGTGCCCGGGATCGAAGTTGGGCTCGACCACGCCATCGGGCAGCCAGCCGAATCCAGCCATCGTGCGGCCCGGGGCGATGCTGCGCGCCCAGAGGCCCGCCGCCTGCGCGGCGGCGGCGATCGCCACCACCATGCCGCCGGTGCGACCGCCACCGGTGCCAGCGGCTGCGGTTTCCCTGCCGTCCGTCCCACCGGCTCCAGCACCGCCTCTGCCCCCGCCGGCCCCTGGGCCTCCGGCAGCTCCGGCAGTGCTGCCTTCCCCACCGATTCCTGAGTCTCTGGCTCCTCCGGCACCGCCAGCAGCCGCTCTGCCGGAGCCTGGCACCTCACCTGCCGCCAGCCTGGCGGCCAGGGCATCCGCCGCCGGCGAGCCGGCCAGCGCCTCCAGGAGGTGATCGGTGACGCCGCCTCCCAGATAGACCGCCGCCACCTGGGCGATGCGCTCGGCGTTGCGGCCACGGCGCGCGTCGCGCGGCCGGTAGATGGGGAGCGTTTCGACCTGGCGCTGGAACGCCTCCAGCAGGTAGGCGGCGAAGTGGCGCGGATAGTCGTTCGAGCCGCTCGCCGCCGGCACGAAGCCGACCGGCCCCGGGCCGCAAAGGGCCAGCCACGCCCGGTCGGCGTCCAGGGTCTCGCCGAAGCTGAACTCGCCGCCGCCGAGAAGGGCCAGCCAGCCCACCGGCCTCAGCGCCCCGCCTGGCGCAGGGCCGCGGCCATGGTCTCTCCCAGGCGCGCCGGCGAATCCACGACGTGCAGGCCGGCCTGCTTCATCGCCTCCATCTTCTCGGCGGCGGTGCCCTTGCCGCCGGCCACGATGGCGCCGGCGTGGCCCATGCGGCGGCCGGGCGGGGCGGTGCGGCCGGCGATGAAGCCGACGACCGGCCGCTCGTAATGCTCCCTGATCCAGGCGGCGGCCTCCTCCTCGGCGCTGCCGCCGATCTCGCCGATCATGATGATGCCGGCGGTGTCGGGGTCGGCCGCGAAGGCCGCCAGCACGTCGATGAAGTTGGTGCCGTTGATCGGGTCGCCGCCGATGCCCACGCAGGTGGACTGGCCGAGGCCGAGGTTGGTCAGCTGCCAGACCGCCTCGTAGGTGAGGGTGCCCGAGCGGCTGATGACGCCGACGTGACCGGGGCGGTGGATGTGCCCCGGCATGATGCCGATCTTGGCCATGCCGGGCGAGATCACCCCCGGGCAGTTGGGGCCGACGAGGCGGGTGGGATGGTTGGCGAGGAACGCCTTGACCCGCAGCATGTCGGCGACCGGGATGCCCTCGGTGATGCAGACCGTCAGCTCGATGCCGGCCGCCGCCGCCTCCATGATGGCGTCGGCGGCGAACGGCGGCGGCACGAAGATCATCGAGGCGTTGCAGCCGGTGGCGGCCCGCGCCTCCGCCACCGAGTCGTAGACCGGGATGCCCTCGACGGTGCCACCGCCCTTGCCCGGCGTCACTCCGGCCACCACCTGCGTGCCGTAGTCGCGGCAGCCCAGGGCATGGAAGGTCCCCTCCTTGCCGGTGATGCCCTGCACCACCAGGCGCGTCTCGCGGTCAACCCAGATCGCCATCTACCGGCCTCCCCTTGCCGCCGCCACCACCTTCTCGGCGGCGTCCGCCATCTGCTCGGCGACGATGAACTGAAACGGCGCCTGGCGCAGGATCTCGCGCCCCTGCTCGACGTTGGTGCCCTCCAGCCGCACCACCACCGGCACCTGGACGTTGCCCAGCTCCTCGATGGCGCCGACGACGCCGCGCGCGATGCGGTCGGTGCGGGCGATGCCGCCGAAGATGTTGATCAGCACGGCGCGCACCGCGGGATCGGAGACCAGGAGCTGGAAGGCGTTCTTCACCGCCTCCTGCGAGGCGCCGCCGCCGACGTCGAGGAAGTTGGCGGGCTCGCCGCCGTAGAGCTTGATGATGTCCATGGTGGCCATCGCCAGGCCGGCGCCGTTGACCATGCAGGCGATGTTGCCGTCGAGCTTGATGTAGTTGAGGTTGAACTTGCCGGCCTCGACCTCCATCGGGTTCTCCTCGGCGAGGTCGCGCATCGCCACCACATCGGGGTGGCGGAAGAGCGCGTTGTCGTCGAAGGTCATCTTGGCGTCGAGCGCCAGGACGTCCCCGCCGCCGGTCACCAGCAGCGGGTTGATCTCGACCAGCGAGGCGTCGCTCCCCAGGTAGGCGGAGACCAGCGAGGTGAGGAGCTTCACCGCCTTGCCGGCGGTCGCGCCGCCGAGGCCCAGGCCGCGCGCCAGCGCCCGGCCCTGGAAGGGGATGAGCCCCAGCTGCGGCTCGACCTCCTGGCGCAGGATCGCCCGCGGGTCGCGCGCCGCCACCTCCTCGATCTCCATGCCGCCGGCCGCCGACGCCATGACGATCGGCTTGCCGGCATGCCGGTCGAGCGTCACCGAGACATAGAGCTCGCGCGCGATGTCGAGCGCCTCCTCGACCAGCACCTTGCGCACCAGCTGCCCCTCGGGCCCGGTCTGCGGCGTCACGAGCTGCATGCCCAGGATGCGCGAGGCCGCCTCGCGCGCCTCGGCCGGCGACCTGGCGAGCTTGACGCCGCCACCCTTGCCGCGCCCGCCGGCATGGATCTGCGCCTTGACCACGCACCGCCCGCCCAGCTCCGTGCAGATCCGCTCCGCCGCCGCCGGATCGTCGGTCACCTCGCCCCGCGGCGTCGCCACGCCATAGCCGCGCAGGATGCCCTTCGCCTGATACTCATGAATCTTCAAGCCGAACCCTCCTTACCGGGCCCCGGAAACCCGCCGCAGTCTATGCCACCTGCCACCCACCCCTCTCCACTCACGCCGGCAGCCGCACCACCAGCACGGTGATGTCGTCCTCGCGCGGGGCGTGCCGCACGAACTCGGCCACGTCGCCCAGCACCCGGTCGCGCAGCTCCTCGACCCCGGCGTCGGCATGCCGCGCCAGGCTCTGCTCCAGCCGGTCGAAGCCGAACAGGTCGTCGCTGCCCTCCGCCCGCGCCTCCACCAGGCCGTCGCTGAACATGAACAGAGCGTCCCCCGCTCCGAGCCGCAGCAGCCGCGGCTCCACCTCGATCGAGCGCCGCACGCCCAGCGGGTAGCCGCTCGCCTCCAGCGGCTCCACCTTTCCGGCGGCCGTGACCCGGTAGGGGAAGAGGTGCCCGGCGCTGGCGTAGAGCAGCTCGCGCCGCACCGGATCGAGCAGCGCATAGCAGAACGTCGCCAGGAGGCGCTTGCGCGCCGTCTGGTACACCGTGCGGTTGAGCGTGCGGAACACCGCGTCCACGTCGGGATCGAACGTCACCTGCACCGCCAGCGCCGCCTTGGCCATCGACATCACCAAGCCGCTCGACACGCCGTGCCCGGCCACGTCGCCGACGGCGAGCGCCAGGCGGCCGTCGTCGAGCGCCAGGACGTCATAGAAGTCGCCTCCCACCTCGGAGGCCGGCAAGTAGGCATGGGCCAGGTCCACCCCGGCAAGCCGCGGCGGCAGATCCGGCAGGATCGAGCTCTGGATGCGGCGCGCCGTCTCCAGCTCCACCCGCTGCCGCTCGCGCTCGGCGATGCGCCGCACGTGCGGCGGCACGTCCTCGTAGCGGTAGACGATCTCGCGCCGGCTGGCGATGTAGGCGATGCTCAGCCAGAGCGGCAGGGCGAGCAGCGCCAGGCCCGCCCAGCCGGTGGCCTGGATCGCCGGGTTGGGCGAGGCGACGATGGGGTAGCAGACGATCAGGTAGCTCGACATGCACGCGGCCACGAGGAAGGCCAGGAGGTCGGAGAGCACGAAGACCGCAAGCAGCGCGGCGGCGAAGACCACCTCCACCAGCAGGCCCCAGCCGAGCGGCAGCACCGGCACCGGCACCCAGGTGACGACCGCGGCGATCAACACCGTGACCAGGAAGCCCGGCCACCGGCCGAACCAGCGGGTGAGCAGCGGCAGCACGCAGAGCGCGGTCGC
Source organism: Thermoanaerobaculia bacterium (assembly GCA_030150965.1). GTDB lineage: Bacteria > Acidobacteriota > Thermoanaerobaculia > Multivoradales > UBA5704 > JASLEW01. Next base: position 4,565 of record JASLEW010000331.1, read on the forward strand.
CAGCTCGACGGGCAGCAGGAACCCCACCCGGTTGACCGCTTGCTCGATGCCCAGCCAGCCGCTCTGGGGTTGGCGCGTCAGGCTGAAGAGCGGCGCGGCGCCGAAGCGCTCCACGACCAGCAGCAGGCCGACCGAGAGGCCGGAGAGCGCCAGGGCCGCCAGCACTCCGGTGAGCGACGAGCGCGCCACGGTCGCGTTGGCCCAACGCCGCCGGAAGAGGGCGTCGAAGGAGGTCAGCTTGTCGGGCCACAGCCGCCGGCACGACAGCTCCCCCACCGACCAGGCCAGGAAGGCGAGGAGCGCGATCGGAACGACGTTGAACAGCACGGCGATGAAAAGGAAGAGCAGCGATGCCTGCTGCGGGGTGGAGAACGTCAGGTTGAGCTCCTCCACCTGGCCGCGGCTGAGCAGCACCATGACGAACGCGCCGGCCGCGCCCGTCAGCACCAGCAGCTGGAGGCCGCGGCGCACACCGATCTCGCCCTCGTGATAGCGCTTGAGGAACGGGAAGGCGAGGACGACCAGGAGGCCGTAGCTGAAGCCGAGAAGGCCGAGGAGCATCAGCTGCGAGGTTTGCAGGCTGCGCTGCGCCTCGCGCCGCGCGCTGCCCTCCTCGAGCCAGGGGCCGTAGTCGGACAGGCGGTCGCCGGCGAATTTCACCTCCAGACCAACCGCGCCGCCGGGCAGCTGGTCGCGGCCGTGGTAGTGCAGGGTGGTGTCGGTGCGGGCCGCCAGCTGCTGGGTGCGGACCTCCGGCGGGTTGAAGCGGTCGAGGTCGATGCCCTGCGCGCGCAGGAAGCGGTCGGCCCGCTCCCGGGCTTCGGCGGGAGCGAGCGCGGCGCCCTTGGCCTCGGCGTCGGCGCGGAAGTGGAGCGAGACCAGCCTGCCGCCCGGCGACACCTGCGCCTTGGCCGTGTAGTCGTCCTTGAAGGCCTCGGGAGGGTAGACGACGACCTCCCAGACGGTGACCTGGTCGACAAGGCCGGTGGCCCGGAGCTTGGCGAGCGGCTCCCGCTCCAGCTCCAGCTGCGCCCGGCGCTCGAGCAGCGAGTCGGTGTTGAGGTGCACCATCAGATAGGGATGGGCGACCGGCCGCCCCAGCTCGCGCAGGCGCTCGAGGACCAGCCGCGAGGCGTCGGCCGCCGAGGCACGGAACGGAATAGGTTGCAGCGGGGCGGCGCGCGGATAACCCCACACCAGGAGCACGGCGCCCGCCAGCGCCGCCGCGCCGAGGATGAGGAGCGATCTCGATCGGTTCATGTCCCGGCCGCGCGCCCGCGCCCGCGCCCTGGAGGATCGGCGGCGGACGGCGGACGGCGGCGATCCTCCACGCTAGCCCAGCTCCGCCACCAGGCCGCGCACCGCCGCCACGGACTTGTCGAACAGCGCCTTCTCCTCGGCGGTCAGGGCGAGCTCCACCACCTGCTCGGCGCCGCCGCGGCCGAGCTTGACCGGCACGCCGACGAACAGGCCCTCGACGCCGTACTCGCCCTGGAGCTGCACGGCGCAGGGCAGGATCTTCTTCTTGTCGTGGAGGATGGCGGCCACCATCTCGTAGCTGGCGGCGGCGGGGGCGTAGTAGGCCGAGCCGGTTTTGTAATAATTCACGATCTCGGCGCCGCCGTTGCGCGTGCGGTCGTTGATCGCCGCGATGCGCTCGGCCGCGAGCAGCTGCGGCAGCGGGATGCCGTTGACCGTGGCGTAGCGCGGCAGCGGCACCATGGTGTCGCCGTGGCCGCCGAGCACGAAGGCGTCCACGTCCTCGACCGACACCGCGAGCTCGGCGGCGATGAAGTGGCGCATGCGGCCGGCGTCGAGCACGCCCGCCATGCCGAGGACGCGCTGGCGCGGGAAGCCGGAGACCCGCCGCGCCACCTCGCACATCGCGTCGAGCGGGTTGGTGACGATGATCAGGATGGTGTCGGGCGAGTGCTCGACCAGGCGCTCGACCACCTCGCGCACGATGTCGGTGTTCCTGTTGCGCAGGTCGTCGCGGCTCATGCCGGGCTTGCGCGCCAGGCCCGCGGTCACCACGCACACCTGCGAGCCGGCGGTCGCGGCGTAGTCGCCACCGCCGGAGATGCTGGCGTTGAAGCCCAGGATCGGCGCCGCCTCCATCATGTCGAGCGCCTTGCCGGCGGCCAGCTCGGCGGCCACGTCCACCATCACCACGTCGGCCAGGTCGGCCTCGGCGATGCGCTGGGCGGTGGTGGCGCCGACGTTGCCGGCGCCGACGACGGTGACTTTATAACGCATTACTTTCTTCTCCCCGATGGCAATGAATGGAAGGAGCCGCCGGCCGCAACCGATTTAAAGGTTTTCCAGGATGGCGCCGGCGAACTCCGAGGTGCGCAGCAGCGTCGCGCCCTGCATCTGGCGCTCCAGGTCGTAGGTGACGCGCTTCTCGGCGATGGTCCTGGCCAGGCCGCGCTCCACCGCGTCGCCCGCCTCGCCCCAGCCCAGCCAGCGCAGCATCATCACCCCGGAGAGCATCAGCGAGCCGGGGTTGACCTTGTCCTGGCCGGCGTACTTGGGGGCGGTGCCGTGGGTGGCCTCGAACACCGCCACGCCGTCGCCCTCGTTGCTGCCCGGCGCCATGCCGAGGCCGCCCACCTGGGCCGCCAGGGCGTCGGACAGGTAATCGCCGTTGAGGTTGGTGGTGGCGATCACCTCGTACTCCTCGGGGCGCAGCAGGATCTGCTGGAACATCGAGTCGGCGATGCGGTCGTTGACCAGCACCCGCTCGCCGCGCTCACCGCGCTCGGCACCGCCCGCGAGCTCGTGCTCGGCCACGGTCGCCGCCGCGAACTCGTCCCGCGCCAGCTGATAGCCCCACTCCTTGAAGGCGCCCTCGGTGAACTTCATGATGTTGCCCTTGTGCACCAGGGTGACGGTGCGGCGGCGCTGCGCCAGCGCATAGCGCAGCGCCTTGCGCACCAGGCGCTTGCTGCCGGTCTCTGACACCGGCTTGATGCCGATGCCGCTGTCCGGGCGCACCGTCTTGCCGAGGCCGGCGAGGAACTGGATCAGGGCCGCCGCCTCGGCCGAGCCGGCGGGCCACTCGATGCCGGCGTAGACGTCCTCGGTGTTCTCGCGGAAGATCACCATGTCGACCGCCTCGGGCCGCCGCACCGGCGCCGGGGTGCCGGGGTAGTAGCGCACCGGCCGCACGCAGGCATAGAGGTCGAGGATCTGGCGCAGCGCCACGTTGAGGCTGCGGATGCCGCCCCCCACCGGGGTGGTGAGCGGTCCCTTGAGCGCCACGCGGAAGTCGCGGATGGCGGCCACCGTGTCCACCGGCAGCCACTCGCCGGTCGCCGCCTTCGCCTTCTCGCCCGCCAGCACCTCGAACCACTCGATGGCGCGGGCCCCGCCGTAGACCCTCTCCACCGCCCCGTCGAGCACCCGGCGGGTGGCGCGCCAGAGGTCCGGGCCGATGCCGTCGCCCTCGATGAAGCAGACGATCGGCCGCGCCGGCACGGTGAGCGCTTCCGCGCCGGCGTCCCAGGCGATGGGCGAGCCTCCCGCGGGCGGCGTCGAGCCGTTGTATGTGGTGGCCAAGGGCGGTCCCTCCTGGAGGGGTAGAGTGCGGCCGGTCCCCGCCGGTCCGGCGCCGGACGGCGCGCGCAAAAAGTATCATACGCCGCCGCGCCCTCGGCCCCGTGCCGGGGGCGGCGACGGGCAGTGGCTCAGGAGCAACCACCCGGCGACGCCTCCGAGCTGCGAGGGCGCTGCCGGCCGAACCGGCAGGCGAGTCCCCTGCCTACTCGTCGTCGAGCGACAGGCCGAGGGCGGCCGGCAGGTCGGCGGGACGCGACAGGCGCCAGGACGGCGCGGCGGCCGGAGCGCCGCGCTCCGCGCCCTCCCCCCAGAGCGCCAGCGCGTAGGGGCAGCCGGCGGCCTGCGCGGTGCTGGCATCGACGTCGCTGTCGCCCACCAGCAGCAGCTCGCCGGGCTGCACGCCCAGGCGGTCGGCCAGCAGGAAGAGGCCGCCGGGGTTCGGCTTGCGCGTCGGCAGGGTGTCGCCGCCGACCACCTCGCGCAGATGGCGGTCGAGGCCCAGGCCGGCGAGGATGTGCCGCGACAGCTCCTCCCCCTTGTTGCTCAGCACCGCCAGCGAGAAGCTCGGCGCCAGGGCGGCGAGCATCGCGGCGATGCCCGGATAGGCCCGGGTGGTGTCCAGGCAGACCCCGGCGTAATGGGTCAGGTAGCTCGCCAGGGCGCCGCGCAGGGCGTCCCTGGCGAGCTCGGGCGGCAGCGCGCGCCGCACCAGCACCCGCGCCCCCTCCCCCACCATGCCGCGCACCTCCGCGACCGCGAGCGGCGGCAGGGCGCGCTCGGCGCGCATGCGGTTGACCGCGGCGGCGATGTCGCGGAGCGAATCGATCAGGGTGCCGTCGAGATCGAAGACGATGCCGCGCGGCGTGGGCTCAGCGGGCAAGGAACTCGGCCTCGACGCGGCGCGGCAGCACTCCGGCCGCGAAGCCGCGGTCGAGCAGCAGCTGGACGGCGCGGCGCCCGGCGTCGCCGTAGTCGCGGGTCCAGTCGTTGACGTACATGCCGACGAAGCGGTCCGAGCGCACCGGATCGTCCTCCAGGCCGCGGGCGTAGCGCACCGCGTAGGAGAGCGCCTCGCCGCGGTGATCCAGGCCGTAGGCGATGCTCTCGCCGAGCAGGCGGCAGAGGCGCCGCTTGAGCGTCTCGTCGAGGTCGCGGCGGATGCCGTTGCCGCCGAGCGGCAGCGGCAGCCCGGTTTCGGCCTTCCACCAGGCGCCGAGGTCCACCGCCGCGCGGAGCCCCAGCTCGCCGTAGGTGAGCTGCCCCTCGTGGATGACCACCCCGGCCTCGGCCTCGCCCGCCGCCACCACGTCGAGGATGCGGTCGAAGGGCACGATGCGCACCTCGACCGCCGGCTGCCAGAGCCGCAGCGCCAGGTGCGCCGTGGTGAGCTGCCCGGGGATGGCCACCACCCGGCCCGCCAGGTCGCCGCGCCCCAGCGGCTCGCGGCAGACCACCACCGGGCCGTAGCCGTCACCGAAGCTGGCGCCGGAGGGCATCAGCTGGTAGCGGTCGGCGAGATGGGCGTAGCCGTGGAACGACAGCGCCGTGATCTCGTAGGTGCCGGCGAAGGCGGCCTGGTTGAGCGTCTCGATGTCGCGCAGCACGTGCTCGATGCGCAGCCCGGAGGTGTCGAGCCGGCCCTGGGTGAGGGCGTAGAACATGAAGGCGTCGTCGGAGTCCGGGCTGTGGGCGATGCGCACCGTGGTCACGGCGCCGTGCGGCGTCATGGCCGGAGCCCCGGCGGCCGCGGGAGGAGAGGCGGAGGAGGCGGTCATGAGGGCGCTACGCTATCAGAGAGGCGCGGCGCCGTCATGAGCCAGCGGTCGCGGCACGACGCTCCGGCAGGCGCTCTAGTGTCCCGCACGGCCAGTTCGTATGGTATTCGCTTGCCCTCCGGCTCCCTGGCGGCGTTGCGCCTCCTCACCGTAGTCCCTGCTACGCTTGCGTCGGCGCGCCTGGCCAGGAAGCCGGATTGCGGCGCGACTACCAT